>NZ_PNOZ01000122.1:0-12714 GCF_002879555.1 Verrucosispora sp. ts21
CCCCGGCCAGCGTGCAGAAGTTGCTGCTGGCCGCGACCATGCTGCCCCGGCTGGACCCCACCGAGGTCGTCACCATCACCGCGGGTGACCTCGACATCGAGCCGGGCAGTTCGGCGGTGGGACTGGTGGCCGGCGGCCGGTACCGGGTCGAGACGCTCTGGTTGGGACTGCTGCTGCGCTCCGGCAACGAGGTGGCGAACGCGCTGGCCCGCCTCGGTGGCGGTGCGGACGGGATGGCCGGCGGGCTGCGCGCGATGAACGAGCAGGCCCAGCTGCTCGGGGCGTACCAGACCCATGCGGCCACACCGTCCGGGTTGGACGGCCCGGGACAGTTCACCAGCGCGTACGACCTGGCCCTGATCGCCCGGGCCTGCTTCGACGACGAGCACTTCCGGCGGTACGTGGCGACCCGGGAGGCGGACATCCCCGCCCAGCCGAAGCAGCGCACCAAGGGCTTCACCATCGACAACGACAACCAGCTGCTCTACCGCTACCCCGGTGCGCTGGGCGGCAAGACCGGCTACACCGACCTGGCCCGGCACACCTACGTCGGGGCCGCCGAACGCAACGGACGTCGGCTCGTGGTCACCCTGCTCGGTGCCGACGTGATCGACAAGCGCGGCTGGCAACAGGGCGCGGCGCTGCTCGACTGGGGCTTCGCCCTGCCCCGCGACGCCTCGGTCGGTGTGCTGGTACGCCCCGGCGCCACCACCGCCTCCGCGCCGCCGAGCACGATGCCACCCCAGGCGCTACCCGGTGGGGCCTCCGGCGGTGAGGCGACCGGCCGGCACCCGTTGGCCCATCCGATCCGGTCGGCCTCGTACGTGCTCCTCGCGGTAGGCCTGACCGTCGGAGTGGGCGCGCTGATCGGCCGCCGTCGCCGGCTGCGTACCGCGGGCCGCGCCCCGACCTCGCGCGGCTGACCCCGCAGATGGCGCGCTTGTCGTTGGTACGCATGTCGAAGGTGCTGGTGGGGCTGACGGCGGGCGTGATCACGGTGACCGGCTGCGGTCGACCCGAGCCGACCCCGCCACCGTCCGCGCCCCCGCCACCGTCCGCGACCCGGTCGGCGGCATCCACGCTGCCGGGCTTCGTCGTCCTCTCCGACGTGGACCCGCGCATCCTGACCGACATCCGGTACTACGGCCCGCACAACTTCGTCGGCCGACCCGTCACCGGCTACACCGAGCCGCTCTGCCTGCTCACCGCGCAGGCCGCCGAGGCGCTGCGTCGGGTGCAGGAGACGGCCCTGGCCACCGGTCACACCCTCAAGGTGTACGACTGCTACCGCCCGCAGTCGGCCGCCGACGAGTTCGTCGCCTGGGCCCGCCACACCGACGAGGAGCAGATGAAGGCCGAGTTCTATCCTCGGGTGGCCAAGTCGGACCTGTTCGACCAGGGCTACCTCGGGGCACCCACCGCGCACAGCCGAGGCAGCACCGTCGACCTCACCCTGGTCGGCCTGCCCGCCCGCCAACAGGCCGGATACGTGCCCGGCCAACCACTGGTCGCCTGCACCGCCGCCCAGCCGCAGCGCTTCGGCGACAACAGCGTCGACATGGGCACCGGCTTCGACTGCTTCGACCCGCTCGCGCACACCGACACCACCCGGGTCGGCCCGACCGCCCGGGAGAACCGGCGGCTGCTGCACAGGTTGATGACCGACGGCGGGTTCGTCGGCTACGACCGGGAATGGTGGCACTTCCGCTACCGCGACGAACCCTGGCCGGACACCTACTTCGACCTGCCGGTCGCCCGTTCCTCGGTCGGCTGACCGCCCCGGTCGGCCAGGGGCAGCCAGGCGAGCACGTCGGCGATCTTCGCATCCCAGTACGCCCAGTCGTGCTCGCCGGGGGAGAAGTCCACGGTCAGCGGCAGTCCCGCGGACCGGGCCCGCTCGGCGAACCGCACGTTGTCCTCGTACAGGAAATCCTCGGTGCCGCAGGCGACGTAGAGCGGGGGTGTGGCACCGGCCGAGTCCAGCAGGGTGAGGAGGTCGTCGTCGGTGCCACGTACCGGACGGTCACCGAAGGCGGTGTGCCACACCCGAGGGTCGATCGGACGGGTCGGGTGCTCGGCGCGGAAGGCGAGGTCGAGCGCGCCGGAGAGGCTCGCCACTGCGGCGAACCGGTCCGGTTCGCGCAGCGCCCACTTCACCGCGCCGTAGCCACCCATCGAGAGCCCGGCCACGAAGGTGTCCTCCCGCCGGGCGGAGAGGCGGAAGAAGCCGTGGCACAGCTGCGGCAGTTCCTCACGCAGGAACGTCCAGTACCGGTTGCCGTGCTCCTCGTCGGCGTAGAAGCTCCGCCCGACCTGCGGCATCACCACCGCCAGACCGAGCGGTGCGACGTACCGTTCGATGGCGGTACGGCGCAGCCAGATGGTGTCGTCGTCGCTGAGCCCGTGCAACAGGTACAGCACCGGCGGGTCGCCGGGGGCCTCCGCGCCGGTCAGCCCGATCTGCGACGTGGTCTGCTGCGGCAGGATCACGGTCATCGACGTGCTGAGGCCGAGCGTCTCGGCGAAGAAGTCACAGCGGATCAGCGCCATAACGGTCCAATCTAACGATTCCGGGGCCGAGGCATCGACCGACACCACAGTGCGACCCCGCCGGGTGTGTGCCGCGCTCATGTCGCCGGTGACCTGGATCACGCTAGCGTCGTCGTACGCCGACATCACCGCCGGCGCTCACCTCGTCCCAGGGAGAGCGTCATGCTGAAACCTGCCCTACGACTGTTCGCCGCAGCCGTCGCGGCGCTGCTGATCGCCCCCGCCGTGCCCGCGTCCGCCGCGCCCACTGTGCACACCAGGACCCCCGTCTCGGCGAACCTGTCGACGTACCGCGTCTCCGGCGTGTACGTCGCCGGCGTCTCCTCCGGGGCGTACCTGGCGACGCAACTTCAGGTGGCCTACTCGCAGCGGATCAGGGGAGCGGCGCTGTTCGCGGCCGGCCCGTACTACTGCGCCCAGAACAACGTCGCCCAGGCGCTCTACGGCTGCGGCGACAACCTCTACCCGACGTACCTGAGCGCCCTGCAGACCTACACCCGGACCTGGGCCGGCTACGGCTGGATCGACCCGGTGAGCGGGTTGTCCGGCGAACCGGTCTACGTCTTCCACGGTCGATCCGACACCACAGTCAAGCGGTCGGTCAGCGACGACCTGGTCCGCTACCAGCAGCACTTCGGCGCCAACGTGCAGTACGACAACACCTCGCCCGCCGGGCACGGCTGGGTCACTCCGTACGGGACGGTCGGCTGCACCGCCACGGCGGCGCCGTACCTCAACGACTGCGGCACCGACCCGCAGAACGCCTTCCTGCGCAAGCTGTTCGGCTCGGTGCAGCCGCCGAACACCGGCCCGCTCGGCGGCACGCTGGTGCGGTTCAGCCAGCACACCTTCGCCCCCGGCGGCCGGGCCGGCGCCGCGAGCATGGACGCCAACGGGTTCGCCTACGTCCCGGCGTCCTGCGCGGCCGGCACCAGCTGCCGCCTGCTCGTCGCCCTGCACGGCTGCCTCCAGGGCCACAGCCGGGTCGGCACCGCCTTCGTGGACCGGGCAAACCTCAACCAGTACGCCGACACGAACGCGATGATCGTGCTCTACCCGCAGGCCGTCACCGCAGCCGCCAACCCGAACGGTTGCTGGGACTGGTGGGGCTACCTCGGGGCGACGAACTACCCCATCAAGGGCGGCGCCCAGGTGGAAACCGTGATGAACATGATCCGGCGGCTGGGCGGGTGATGTCGGCGGGCGTCGCCCCGTAGGCTGTCGGCCATGACTGCCGTACGTCGATACCTGAGTGACGCACGGTGGCTGGCGCAGCCGGCCCCAGCGCGCAAGCCGAGGTCAAGCGCCCGGTGAGGGACGCGCAGGTGCCGGCCCAGCGACGCGGGCCGGTCGACTCGTCGCGGTCCAGGCTGGCCGAGGCGTGTGCCCGGATCTCCGCCTCCCGTCCGTTCGAGCTTGCCATCGTCGCGGTGATCCTGGCCAACGGCGTGGTCCTCGGCCTGGAGACCTACCCCGACCTGGGTGCGGCGGGCACCGCCCTGCACGCCGTCGAGTGGGTCTTCCGGGTGATATTTGTCATCGAGATCGCCATCCGGCTGCTGGCCTACGGACGTCGACCGCAGGACTTCTTCCGGCAGGGCTGGAACGTCTTCGACTTCCTGGTGATCGTGGCGATATTCGTACCGGTCCTGCACGGCGACTCGGCGCTGTTGCGCGTCGTACGGGTGCTGCGCATGGTGCGTCTGGTGCGGTTCTCGCCCGGCCTGCGCACGATCGTCGCGGCGCTGTGGCGCAGTCTGCCCGGTATCGGTGGCTTCTTCGCCCTGGCCGTGGTGACCCTCTACGTCTACGGCATGGCCGGCTGGCTGATCTTCGGCAAGGTCTACCCCGAGGAGTACGGGGACATCGGACGGTCCCTGTTGACCCTGTTCGTGCTGCTGTCCCTGGAGACCCTGCCGGACCTCATCGAGCAGGGCATGGAGGTGTCGCCGTGGACCGTGCTCTACTACGCCAGCTTCGTGGTCATCACGGTCAACCTGCTGTTGAACATCCTGATCGCCGTTTTCGTCAACTCCATGGAGGAGGCCCGCCGGTTGGAGATGACCGAAGGGCTCGCTCCGGGCTACGACTCCGACGGCGACGGGGTCCCCGACGAGGTGGACCGCATCGCGATCAGTCAACGCCTCGACGATCTGCGTACCCTCATCGTCGAGTTGGAGCGCGAGTTGCGGATCGACCGCGACGACGGAAGGGGACGCCGGCTGCCGAAGGACTGAACGGACGTTCGTGATCGAACGGGCCCGCTGACCGTCAGCGGGTTTGGGCCGTACTGCCAACGGTGAAACGGCGGTGAACTCCGCCGTCGTTCTGAGTGCTCTGTCGCCGGACACACCTTTGATCCAATTCACGGCAGATGCAGACGGCGGTCCTTACCGGATAAGGTCGTTGCACCGACTGATGATCTCCCGAGGAGGGTGTGTGCTGGTTCTGGTGGCGGTCCATGCGCTGACAGCCGTGATCGCCCCGGCGCTGGTGCGACTCTGGGGACGGCACGCCCTCTACGTGGTCGCGTTGGTCCCTGGAGCGACGCTGGCGTGGGCGCTGACACACATCGGTAAGGTCCGCTCCGGTGAGCCCGTGGTCGAGACGCTGACCTGGGTGCCGCAACTCGATCTGGAACTCGCGTTGCGAATGGGCACGCTGTCCTGGTTGATGGTGGTGCTGGTCGGTGGCGTGGGTGCCCTGGTGCTGGCCTACAGCGCACGCTACTTCCGCTCCGACGACCCCGGCCTGGGCCGCTTCGTCGCGGTGTTCGTGGCCTTCGCCGGTGCGATGCTCGGCCTGGTGGTCTCCGACGACCTGCTGCTGCTGTACGTGTTCTGGGAGCTGACCACCGTCTTCTCCTACCTGCTGATCGGCTACGACCCGGCGAAGCGGGCCAGCCGGCGTGCCGCCATGCAGGCGTTGCTGGTGACCACGCTGGGCGGTCTGGCGATGCTCGCCGGGTTCGTCATGCTCGGTCAGCACGCCGGCAGCTACCGCTGGTCCGTCGTCGCCGAGAACCTGCCCGGCGGCGGCTACCTGGCGGTCGCCCTGGTGCTGATCCTGCTGGGCGCGTTGAGCAAGTCGGCGATCTTCCCGTTCAGCTTCTGGTTGCCGGGCGCCATGGCCGCGCCGACACCCGTCAGCGCGTACCTGCACGCGGCGGCCATGGTCAAAGCGGGCGTCTTCCTGGTCGCCCTGATGGGCCCCGCCGTCGCGGAGGTCACCCCGTGGCGGCCCGTGCTGCTCGTCGGCGGCCTGATCACGATGTTCCTCGGCGGCTGGTCGGCGTTGCGCCAGGTCGACCTCAAGCTGCTGCTGGCGTACGGCACGGTCAGCCAACTCGGTCTGCTCATGGTCGTCCTCGGTGCCGGCACCCGGGACGCCGCCCTGGCCGGCGTGGCGATGGTGCTGGCCCACGCCCTGTTCAAAGCCACCCTGTTCCTCACCGTCGGCATCATCGACCACGCCACCGGCACCCGTGACCTGCGGGAACTCAGCGGCGTCGGGCGTCGCGCCCCCGCCCTGGCCGTGGTGGCGGGGCTCGCCGCGGCCTCGATGGCCGGTCTGCCACCGATGGCCGGTTTCGTCGCCAAAGAGGCCGCGGTCGAGGCGCTGCTGCACGGTGGCACCGCCGACCTGGCGGTACTCGCCGGTGTGATCTTCGGCTCGGTGCTGACCGTGGCGTACACCCTGCGCTACCTGTGGGGTGCCTTCGCCGACAAGCCCGGCGTCGAGCCCACCACGGTCCGGCCGGTGTCCTGGGCGATCCTCACCCCGGCCGCCGTGCTGGCCGTCGCCGGTGTCGCCGTCGGCGTGCTCGCCCCGGCGGTGGATCGCCTGCTGGCCCCGTACGCCGACCTGTACCGCTCCGCCGAAACCGGCTACCACCTGGCGTTGTGGCACGGCCTCACCCCGGCGCTCGGCCTGTCCGTGCTGGCCGTGGCGGGCGGTGCCGGCCTGTTCGACCTGATGCGCCGGGAGCGGGTCCGCGCCACCATGCGGCTGCCGTTCGACGGTGCCGTGGCGTACAAGAAGTGCATCAACGCCATCGACCGGCTCGCGGTCGAACTGACCGGTCGGACCCAGCGTGGTTCGCTGCCGTTCTACCTCGGCGTCATCCTGGTGGTGATGGTCGTGTTGCCGGGCGGTGCGCTGCTGGCCGGCAGCCCCTGGCCACAGCGCTTCCATCTGTGGGACACCCCGTTGCAGGGAGTCGCCGCCGCCATGGTGGTGATCGCCGCCGTGATGGCCGCCCGCGCCCTGCGTCGGCTCACCGCGATGATCCTGGTCGGTGTGGCCGGCTACGGCATCGCGCTGATGTTCGTCCTGCACGGCGCACCCGATCTGGCGTTGACCCAGTTCCTGGTGGAGACCGTCACGATCGTGATGTTCGTGCTGGTGCTGCGCCGGTTGCCGGCGAAGTTCTCCGAACGCCCGATCCGTTCCAGCCGGCGTGGCCGGGTCGCGATCGGGGTAGCCGTCGGCGCCGTCACCGCCGGCATGGCCTACGTGGCGGCCGGTGCCCGCCAGGCCGTCCCGATCTCCGTCGACTTCCCCGACGGGGCGGTCTCCTACGGCGGCGGCAAGAACGTGGTGAACGTGACCCTTGTCGACATCCGGGCCTGGGACACCATGGGTGAGATCGCGGTGCTGGTGGTGGCCGCGACCGGCGTGGCCAGCCTGATCTTCCGCCATGCCCGCGACCTCGGCCGCCGCGGCGACATCCCCGGCGACGGCCCGACCGAGTACAACCGGCCCCGCTGGTTGACCACCGGCGCCACCGCCCGGTCGCAGTCGGTGATTCTTCAGGTGATCACCCGGCTGCTGTTCCACGCCATCGTGCTGTTCTCCATCTACCTGCTGTTCAGCGGCCACAACGCGCCAGGTGGTGGCTTCGCCGCCGGCCTGGTCGCCGGTCTGGCCCTGGCCGTGCGGTACCTGGCCGGTGGTCGTACCGAGCTCAACGGCGCCGCACCCGTCGACGCCGGCGTGGTACTCGGTGCCGGGCTGTTCGTGGCCGTCGGCACCGGCGTGGCTGCCATGCTGCTCGGCGGGGAGTTCCTGCAGAGCGCCCTGCTCGACTTCCACCTACCGGTGCTGGGTCACATCCACTTCGTCACGTCGGCCTTCTTCGACGTCGGTGTCTACCTGATCGTCGTCGGCCTGGTGCTGGACATCCTGCGCAGCCTCGGCGCCGAGATGGACCGCCAACACGAGACCGAGGGCGACGAGGTACGGGAAAAGGAGCTGGTGTGAGCCCCAACCTCACCTACGTCATCGTGGTCGGCGTGCTCGTCGCCGCCGGCGTGACGCTGCTGCTGGAACGCAGCCTCACCCGGGTGCTGATGGGCGTCATCCTGCTCGGCAACGGCGCGAACCTGCTGCTGCTCACCGGTGGGCGGGCCGGTGCCCCGCCGATCGTCGGCAGCGCCCCGCAGGAGGAGATGAGTGATCCACTGCCGCAGGCGATGATCCTCACCGCCATCGTGATCACCCTGGGCATGACCGCCTTCCTGCTCGCCCTGGCGTACCGCAGTTGGCACCTCAACGGGCACGACGAGGTGCAGGACGACGTCGAGGACCGCCGGATCATGGACCTCGCGGACCGCGACGAGGTACCCGACGACGACGTCGACGGCGACGACGACGACGAGGAATCACCGACGACGGACGAGCGGCAGCTGTCCACCACGGCGAAGGGAGGGCGGGCCGGATGACGTTCCTCGTACCGCTGCCGGTGGTGATGCCACTGCTCGGCGCGGCCCTGACCCTGCTGCTGCTCGGGCGTCCCCGGGCCCAGCGATGGGTGAGCCTCACCGTCCTCACCGCCACCGTCGCGGTGGCCGCGATGCTGCTGATCCAGTCCAGCCTGCACGGGCCGCTGGTGGTGGAGGTCGGCGGTTGGGTCGCCCCGCTGGGCATCGTGCTGGTGGCCGACCAGCTCGCCGCGTTGATGCTCGTGGTCTCCGCCGCGGTGACCCTGTGCGTGCTGGTGTACTCCATCGGGCAGGGTATGGCCGACGGCGACGAGGAGACGCCGCTGTCGGTCTACCACCCCACCTACCTGGTGTTGACCGCCGGCGTGTGCAACGCCTTCCTCTCCGGCGACCTGTTCAACCTCTACGTCGGCTTCGAGATCCTGCTGGTGGCCAGCTACGTGCTGCTCACCCTGGGCAGCACCGAGACCCGGATCCGGGCGGGCACCACCTACGTCGTGGTCAGCCTGCTCTCGTCGGTGATCTTCCTGGTCGCCATCGGTCTGGTGTACGCCTCGACCGGCACGCTCAACCTGGCCCAGCTCGCCGACCGGCTCGACGCCCTGCCCGACGACATCCGGCTGCTGTTGCAGGGCATGCTGCTGCTCGCCTTCGGCATCAAGGCCGCGGTGTTCCCGCTGTCGGCCTGGTTGCCGGACAGCTATCCCACCGCACCCGCCCCGGTCACCGCGGTCTTCGCCGGCCTGCTGACCAAAGTCGGCGTGTACGCGATCATCCGTACCGAAACGCTGCTGTTCCCCGGCGGCCGGGTCGCGACCCTGATGCTGGTGACGGCGGTGCTGACCATGGTGGTCGGCATCCTCGGCGCGGTCGCCCAGTCCGACATCAAGCGATTGTTGTCCTTCACACTGATCAGCCACATCGGTTACATGCTCTTCGGTGTCGGGCTCACCTCGTCACTCGGACTGTCCGCGGCGATCTTCTACGTGGTGCACCACATCACCATCCAGACCACCCTGTTCCTCGCCGCCGGACTTGTCGAACGAAGAGGTGGCACCACCGCCATGGACCGCCTCGGCGGCCTGGCCCGGCTGTCGCCGATCCTCGCCGTGCTGTTCTTCGTACCGGCGTTGAATCTCGCCGGCATCCCACCGTTCTCCGGCTTCCTCGGCAAGCTCGGCCTGGTCCAGGCCGGCATAGACGACGGTGGTGCGCTGGCCTGGATCCTGGTCGCCGGCGGCCTGGTCACCAGCCTGCTCACCCTGTACGCGGTGGCCCGGGTGTGGAACCTGGCCTTCTGGCGGGCGCCGCACCCGGAGATGCCGGCGGTCGACGACGCCGAGCAGGCGGCCCGCACCGAGGGGGCGGTGCAACCGCAGCAGTCCCTCGCCACCGCGCAGACCGGCGCCGTGCTCCCCGGGCTGATGATCGCGCCGACGGTGGCCCTGGTGGTCTTCGGCCTGGTGCTGACGCTGGTGGCCGGCCCGTTGTTCGACCTGAGCAGCGATGCCGCCAACGACCTGCTGCAACGCACACCGTACGTCGACGCCGTCTTCCCGGGAGGTGCGCCGTGAGGCCTGACCCGATGACCCCGGCGGAGCCGACCGAGCCGCCGAGCAACGCCACACTGACCCCGGCTGCCCGACGTCGTAACCGGATCACTGCGGTGATCTTCCTGGTGGTCGTCTGGATGTTGCTCTGGGGCACGCTGTCGTGGGCCAACCTGATAAGTGGGCTGGTGGTGGCCGCCGTCCTGCTGGCGGTCTTCCCGTTGCCGCCGGTGACCTTCGCGGGACGGATCCACCCCCTGGGTACGGCCCGGTTCCTGCTGCGCTTCCTGAGCGACCTCGTCGTCGCCTCCGTCCAGATCGCCTGGATGGCGCTGCGTCCGGGGCACGTGCCGCACAGCGCCATCATCGCGGTGCGCCTGCGGGTGAACACCGACCTCAACCTCACCCTCGCGGCGGAGGCGCTGTCGCTGGTGCCGGGCAGCCTGATCCTGGAGGCCGACCGCACCACCGGCACCCTGTTCATCCACGTCATCAACGTCGACAGCCTGGACGAGGTGGAGAAGTTCCGGCGCGGGGTGCTGGAGTTGGAGGAGCGCATCGTCGCCGCCATCGGCTCGCCGGAGGAACAACGTCGCGTCCGTGAACGTCCACCGCCACCGCTAGACCTGGAAGGGGCAGCGGCATGACCATCGTCGCCGTGACCGTCACCGCGCTGCTCGCCGTGGCCGGCGCACTCACCCTCACCCGCATCATCCGTGGTCCGTCGATCCTGGACCGTGCGGTCGCCACCGACGTGCTGCTGGCCATCATCGTCGCGGCCATCGCCACCGAGGCCGCCTACAGCAAGGACGCCACCGCGCTTCCGGTGCTCGTGGTGCTCGCGGTCCTCGGATTCGTCGGCTCGGTCAGCGTCGCCCGCTTCGCCGCCCGGAGAAACGACAAATGAGCCTGGACGCCGTACTCGACATCGTCGCCGCCGTCTGCCTGATCAGCGGTGCCCTGCTGAGCCTCGCCGCCGGCATGGCCCTGGTGCGCTTTCCCGACCTGCTCGCCCGCATGCACGCCGCGGCCAAGCCGCAGGTCCTCGGGCTGCTGCTGGTGTTGCTCGGCTGCGGCCTGCGGCTGCGCACCGGCGTGGACATCACCACCCTGGTGCTGATCGGGGTCTTCCAGCTGGCCACCGCCCCGGTGGCCGCCCACATGGTCGGCCGCGCCGCCTACCCGCACGACGACATCCGCACCGACCTGCTCCTCACCGACGAACTGGCCCCCCACCTAGACCGCCTCTCCGCCACCACCCCCCCAACCCCAACCCCCTGACGCCCCAATATCCATTGCCACCCCCCACACCCCCTCATACCCTCTCTCCCAGCCCGCCGCGCACCTCACCCACGCTCACCACGGCGCGCGCCGATCTTGCACTTTCTGCCCGGGCGTAAGCCGCAGAAGTGACGTATCGGCGACCAGAGGTGCAAGATCGGCGGTGAATTGAGGGGGAGGCGTCGTGGGGTACGAGGTGTTGGCGGGGACGCGGGCGCCGGTGCGGGTGTGGACGGATCCTTATGGGATCGAGGAGCAGGCGGCGCGGCAGCTGCGCAACATCGGGGTGTTGCCGTGGGTGCAGGGGGTTGCCGTGATGCCGGACGTGCACTTCGGTAAGGGTGCGACGGTCGGATCGGTGATCGCGATGCGACAGGCCGTGTCGCCGGCCGCCGTCGGCGTGGACATCGGTTGCGGCATGTCGGCGGTACGCACCTCGCTGACCGCCGACGATCTGCCCGACGACCTCGCGGGGCTGCGTCGGGCCATCGAGGATGCCATTCCGGTCGGCTTCGCCCAGCGTGACGATCCGGTCGACCCGCGTCGGGTTCGGGGTCTGGAGCAGCGCGGCTGGATCGACTTCTGGCAGCGCTTCGCCGACCTGGACCGTCGGGTGGCGCAGCTGGAGACGCGGGCCCGCCGGCAGTTGGGCACCCTCGGCGGCGGCAACCACTTCATCGAGGTCTGCCTGGAGTCCGGCGGCACCGACGACGGCCGGGTCTGGCTGATGCTGCACTCCGGGTCGCGCAACATCGGCAAGGAGCTGGCCGAGCGGCACATGGCGGTGGCCCGGCGGCTGCCGCACAACGCCGACCTGCCCGACCGGGACCTGGCGGTGTTCCTGTCCGGCACGCCGGAGATGGACGCCTACCGGCGGGACCTGTGGTGGGCGCAGGAGTACGCGCGGCGCAACCGGGCGGTCATGCTCGCCGTGCTGATGAACCTGGTACGGGACCGGTTCGAGCAGGTCAGCTACGACGAGCCGATCAGCTGCCACCACAACTACGTGGCCGAGGAGCGCTACGACGGGGTGGACGTGCTGGTCACCCGCAAGGGCGCGATCCGGGCCGGTGCCGGTGACCTGGGCATCATCCCCGGATCGATGGGCACCGGGTCGTACATCGTGCGGGGCAGGGGCAACGAGGCGGCGTACTGCTCGGCGTCGCACGGGGCGGGGCGGCGGATGTCGCGCGCCCAGGCCAAGCGGACGTACACCACCGACGACCTGGCCGCGCAGACCTCCGGGGTGGAGTGCCGCAAGGACGCCGGGGTGGTCGACGAGATTCCCGGCGCGTACAAGGACATCACCGAGGTGATGGCCCAGCAGGAAGACCTGGTCGAGGTGGTGGCCCACCTCAAGCAGGTGGTCTGCGTCAAGGGCTGACCGACCACGCGCAAGGTCACCCGGCAGCCGCGTGTTCGCTGAGCGACGATGAACACGTGGCAGTGCAGCCGTACGGCACGCCGAGCCAAACCACCTGCACTGCCACACCCCGCCCCCACCCCCCCAGCCCCGTCGATCTTGCACTTTCTGTCGCCGCATAAGCCGCATAAGCCCACGTATCGGCGACCAGAAGTGCAAGATCGACGGGACGGGACGAGCGGGACGG
>NZ_PNOZ01000123.1:0-11737 GCF_002879555.1 Verrucosispora sp. ts21
TGGGGTGGGGGTGGGGGTTAGGCGGGGGTGCGGGCTACGGCGAAGACGGATTGGCCGAAGGGGGGGAGGATGGCCTGTTCGGCGGCCTTGGTGGCGGGGAGGACCAGGGTGTCGTAGACCTTCACCATCGGGCCCTCCTTCGGCATCAGGCGGAAGACCTTGGTGGCCATGAAGTAGCCGATCAGGCCGAGGGCGTTGGCGTAGTGGATCTTCTCCACCCGCAGGCCGGCCTCGGTCATCGCCGCTGACAGGGTCTTCTTGGTGTAGCGGCGGACGTGGCCGGTGGCGATGTCGGCGGGGCCCATCGCGAACTGGAAGGCCGGCACGATGATGACCACGGCGCCGCCCGGCCGGACCAGTTCGCCCATGCTGCGCAGGGCGCTCACGTGGTCCTCGATGTGCTCCAGCACGTTGTACGACACCGCCGCGCTGTAGTCGCCCTGCTCCGAGTGCGGCAGCAGCATCTGGCGGACCTCGATGTTGGGCCGGTCGGAGAGCCGCTCCTTGAGCGAGACCAGGCGGTCCGGGTCGGCCTCGGTGGCGGTGAACCGGGGGAGGCGCTCGGCCCACTCCAAAGCGTAGTCGCCGAGACCGCTACCGATCTCGATCGGGTTGTCGCCGAGGTAGGGCACGGCCAGCTCGACGAACCAGCGTCGGTGGTTGACCGCGGTGGCGAGGCCCTCCAGGACCTCGGACTGTATGCGCTGATCCCCAGTGATTTCTGCCATGCGTCGATTCCTCACGATACGACTCGACCGCGCCAGGACCGACTGAGTGAACCATCCGCCCGGCGTGACGGAATTGTCGGGGTCTGGCACAACCGAATTGGTCGGGGGCTAGGTGCACGATCGGTGGTGGTCAGCGAACTTGGCAGATGTTACGCGAGTGACCCGAACCCTGCACGACGGCCTGAATGGCCGACTACGCTGCGAATTGTTATGACTACTCCTGAACCGGGTCGCCACGTCGAGGAGTCTGGGGCGGGAGAGTCACCGGGCGAGCTGGGGGGCGTCGGGCGTTTCAGCAGGTCAGGGCGGTGGAAGGACGTCGCCGCCGTGGCGAGTTTCGTGCTGCTGGCGTTCTGGGTGACGGCCCGGATGTGGTGGAATCCCACACACGGCATTCGGGACAACAAGACGGATATGGCGCAATTCGAATGGATGATGGCGCACGGCGCGCGGGTCCTGACCGAATTTGCCTACCCCTTCTCGTCGGACCGGATGAACGTCCCCGAATCAGTCAATCTGGTGGCAAATACCTCGGTTTTGTCCGTTTCGGTGCCAATGACGCCCATCACGATGGTGTTCGGCACCCGTACCGCGTTCCTGGTCTTCCTCACGCTGGGGATGATCGCCACGGCGACCGCCTGGTACTTCGTGCTGTCCCGGGTGCTCGTCGGTGCGCGCGGCCCGGCCTGGCTGGGCGCGACATTCTGCGCGTACGCGCCAGCGATGATCTCGCACGCCAACGCGCACCCGAACATCGTGTCGCAGTACGTCGTACCCCTGATCATCTGGCGTACGGTGCGGCTGGCCGACGCGGGACGGTGGCTGCGCAACGGCCTCCTGCTCGCGTTGGTGATCGTCTGGCAGGCCTTCCTGAACCTGGAGATCCTGCTGATGACCGCGATCGGTCTCGGCGTGGTGATCGTGGCACTGGCCCTCGCCCGGCCCGAACTACGCGGCCGGACCCGCACCTTCCTGGCCGGGCTCGGCATCGCCGCGGCGGCGTCCGCGATCGTGCTGGCGTACCCGCTGTACGTCCAGTTCTTCGGTCCGGGCGCCTACAACGGGCTGTCCTGGGTGATCCGGGGCTACTCCACCGACCTGGCCTCGTTCGTGGCGTACGCCCGGGAGTCCCTGGCCGGGGACGCGCGGAGCGCGACCGGCCTGGCCAAGAACCCCACCGAGGAGAACTCCTTCTTCGGCTGGCCGCTGGTGATCCTGACGGCGGCGTTGGTCTGGTGGCTGCGCCGCAACGTGGTGGTGCTCGCGCTTGCCGCGCTGGGCCTGCTCTTCGCGGTGCTCTCCCTCGGCCGGGAGATCCGCTTCGACCGGGAGGGGACCGGCATACCGGCCCCGTGGGCGCTGCTGGAGGACCTGCCGGTGCTGCACTCGGTGGTGCCGACCCGCTGGGCGCTGGCGATCACACCGATCATCGGGCTGCTGCTCGCCTACGCTGCCGAGCGTGCCCGGGAGTTGGCGGCCCGCTATCCGGCCCGGCGTGCGCAGATCCGCTTCGGCACGGTGACCGTACTGGCGATGGCGCTGGTGCCGGTGCTGCCCACCCCGCTGCCGACCAAGCGCCTCGATCCGACCCCCGAGTTCGTCACCTCCGGTGCCTGGCGTCCCTACCTGGCCGGCGGCCGCAGTTTGGTCACCCTGCCACTACCGGACACCGAGTACGCCGATCCGCTGCGCTGGTCCGCCCAGACCCGGCTGGAGATGCCGATCGCCCGTGGCTACTTCCTCGGCCCGGACACCCGCCCCGGCAAGGATCGGATCGCGTTGTTCGGCGCGCCACCCCGCCCGACCAGCAGCTTCTTCGCCACCGTCCGGCGCAGCGGCGAGGTGCCGCCGGTCACCGCAGCGGATCGGCGGGAGGCGGTCGAGGATCTGCGCTACTGGCGGGCCGGCGCGGTGGTCCTCGCCCCGCAGGAGCGCGCGGACGCGCTGCGCCAGGCGATGACCGCGTTGACCGGGATCGAGCCGGTGCACACCGGCGGTGTGTGGCTCTGGGACGTCCGACCGCTGACCGGCTGAAGAGCGTGAAGGCCGCTGACCGGCTGAGAGCGTGAGCGGGTCGGTGGGTCGTCAGGCGGTGCGCAGGCAGCAGCCCTGGCACACCTTCGGCTTGGGCAGGGTGAAGGCGAGGCAGCAGGTGCGCCGCTGCACGGTCGGCTTGCCGTCCGCGTCGGGCACCAACTCCACCAGATCGGCCAGGCCGAGCGTGTCGAGCAGGGTGTCGATCGAATCGACAGTCGAACCGGGCACGCTGTCGGAGGCCGTCAGCAACCCGTGCGCGATGCCGGAGGCCACCGAACCGAGCAGCGTACGAGTGCCGATGCGGACCTCACCCTGGATCGCAGTGATCAGCGGCGACAGGTGCGCTTCCAGCAGGGTGGCCCGCAGCGTCGCCAGCAGCTCCTGCTCGTCGGCCACCACCTGGACCCGCTGCGGCTCGGTGACGACAAGCGGGTCGGCCGGCAGTACCGCGACCCGGGTCGACTGGCGCAGGCCGAGGGTGATCAGGGTGTGCGGGTCGGCGAAGTGCATGAGCGTGCTGTCGGCGTCGAGCAGCGGTACGCGTCGGGCGACCGCCCAGCCGAGCACCACCGGCAACGCCGCCCAGTAGCTGTACGCCTTCCAGGCCAGTGCGGCGGAGGCGTGCGGGCTGCCACCCCAGAGCCGGGCGGCGGACCCGAGCAGCTCCGGCAGGCGACCGCCGTCGGCGAGGGTCGTGGCCGGAGCCCAGTCGGTCTCGTCGACGACCAGCAGCCCCGGTGCCAGCCCGGGGAGGACGTCGGTGCCGAACATGGCCCGCAGGGTCGCGGTCACCGGACCGAGAGCCGCCGAGGAGGCGGTGTGCGCCGGTAGTACGGCTGTCACGTGCTCCACCTCCGTCCGAGATCCTCAATTAAGGCTAGCCTAACCACACTTTGCCGGTGGTGGTAACCCTCGACGGAGGCAGTTACAGAGGCAACAAGTGGGAAGCGCGACACGCGGTTACCCAGCGTGTGCATCGGGAAACGCGCCGCAGTATCGGGGTGAATCGCCCAATCGTCAAGCCTCTTGTCGAGAAAGTGCCAGTCCTGTACACGTCCGGCCACTGAACGTGAAAGTTTTGGTACTCCCGGCCACGAGGAAGCTGATGACGACCTCACCGCTCGATCGGGCTGCCGACTCCTTCGCCGCCGAACTCGCCCGCCACCGCACCGAGCGGGGCCTGTCCAAAAAACAGCTGGCCACGCTCATGGGCTTCGACCCGTCGTACGTCAGCCACGTCGAAGGGCGGCGGCACCGACCCACCGAGGACTTCGCCCGGCGCGCCGAGGCCGTCCTGGAGGCAAGCGGCGCAATCTGGCAACGCTTCCGGGAGTACGACCACCTGCGCCACGCCCGCACCGAGCGGGACCCGCGCGAGCCCGACCCGACCGGCCGGTGGATCCCACCGGGCACCGGGCTGATCGTCGAGAACGAGTCGAGCATCCTCACCTACACCGAGGACGGGTACCGCTGCCTGATCCGCCGGGAGCTGTACAACGCCGGCACCGAACCGATCACCCGCTACCTGGTACGGGTCGCCGTGGACCGCTACCCCAACGACCCTGGGCGCTCCAACCGGCACCACCGGGAACGCCCGCTCACCTTCGCCGAACTCGGCCTCCGGGCCTACCGGGAGGAATCCGGCGAACGCGAGGCCATGCACTGGCGGGCCAAGTACGACCGGGACGCGTTCAAGGAAATCTGGCTGCTCTTCGAGAACGGCGAACGACGCTTCCCGCTCTACCCCGGTCACCGCGCCACCATCGAGTACACGTACACGGTCGGGCGGGACAAGTGGGGGCCGTGGTTCCAGCGGGCGGTCCGCGTACCGACCCGGCACCTCGCCGTACGCCTGGATCTGCCTGTCGAACTGGACCCGCAGGTCTGGGGCGCGGAAACCTCGCTGTCGGCGGAGGAGGGCCCGCTGCGCCGGGCCGTCGCCCGGCGCGACGAGGGTGACCGGGCGATCTTCGAATGGGCGACCGACGACCCGCCGCTGAACGCCCGCTACCGGATGCAGTGGCGCTTCCGCGCCCAGTCGGACGCCGAACCGGAGAGCGAGCGGATCCGGCCCTCCGAGCGGATGCGCGGGCTCGGGATTCTCCAACGCGGCGCCGACCTGCTGCGGCAACCGGCCCGCCCGTTCGACCTGCCGCGCGAGGCACGGGCCGCCCGGGAAGTCATCGATCGGTTGACCGACGCGCTGGCCCGCCTCGACGAACTGCATCCGTTCGCCAAGGGAGTGGGGATCGCCGCCCCGCAACTGGAGATCGGCCGGGCCGTGGCCATGATCCGCCCGCCCGACCGGACCGCCGAGCCGCTGGTGCTGCTCAACCCCTGGGTCGTCGACGCGGCAACCGACACCGACGAGCAGTACGAGGGCTGCCTCTCCTTCTTCGACCAGCGAGGACTGGTGCCGCGCCCGCTCCGGCTCGACGTGGAGCACGCCCAACTCGACGGCCAGCGGGTGATCACCTCGTTCGAGTTCGGCATGGCCCGCCTGGTGGCACACGAGATCGACCACCTGGAAGGCCGGCTGTACGTCGACCGGATGGCACCCGGCGTGCCGCTGGTGCCGATCGAGGAATACCGCGAGACCGGCCATCCCTGGCGCTACTGAGCTGCTGCACGACCACGCCTGGTCCGGGTGGGAACGACGCCGGCCAGGCGTGGTCGTGCGGGCGGTGCCGGTCCGCCCGATCGGGGGACCGGGGCGCGTGCCCCAGGGGGCAGGGGCACGCGCCCCGGTTCGGGGGGAGAAAAGCTCTACAGGTTGCCGAAGGTGTCGTACCGGGTGTGCTGCGGCGGGACGTCGTCGGCCGCGAGGACCCGCAGCGTCGACCGCACCATGGCCGCCGAGCCGGAGACGTAGCAGTCGTGCGTCGTCCACGGGCCGTAGCGGGCCACCACGTCGGAGATGTCGCCGTGCTCGCCGTCGAAGTCCGGGTCGTCACTACAGGCGGAGGTCACCGACAACCACGGATGCGCCGCCACCAGGTCGCGCAACCCGTCCAACCCGTAGAGGTCGGACTCGGTACGCGCGCCGTAGAAGACGTGCACCCAACGGGTCCGGTTGAAGCTGACCAACTCCTCCACCAGCGCCTTGATCGGGGCCAGTCCGACACCACCGGCGACACAGAGCACGTCCCGATCCGACGAGCGGTCCAGGGTCATCGAACCCATCGGGGCGGCCACCCGCAGCAGGTCACCCGGCTTCACCCGGCGGACCAGGGCACCGGAGACCCAGCCGGCGCCCTCGGGCGTACGGACGTGGAACTCCAGCACGTTGTCGTCGTTCGGGGCGTTGGCCACCGAGTACGTGCGCCACACCCGGGGGTGGTAGCGCGGTGCCTCGATGCTGACGTACTGCCCCGCCTTCCAGGCGAGCGGATGTTGCAGCGCCCGGCAGGTGAACACGGCGGTGTCCGGCCCGTACCGCTCGTGGGTGAGCACCTCGGCGTGCCAGAACGGCGGGTTGTCGTCCGCCGCCGCGCCGGCCAGCATCTTCTCGCTGATCGCCGCGTACGCGTCCCGCCAGGCCTGGTCGTACTCCAGGTTCCAGCCGTCCCCGGCGGTGCTGCGCAGCGCGTCCAGCAGCGCCACGCCCATGGTGTCGTAGTTCGCCGCCTCGACGTGGTACTTGCGGTGGTCCCGGCCGAGCGCACGGAGGAACTCGTCGAAGCCCTCCGGGTCGTCCACCGTGTGGATCGCCGCGATGATCGCTTCCAGCAGCCGGTCGCCCTGCCCGGCCATCTGTACCGGGAAGAGTTTGCGCAGTTCCGGATCGAGGAGGAAGAGCCGGGCGTAGAAGTGTTCGCTCAACCGGACCCGGTCGGCCTCGACGAGGGCCCAGCTCTCCTTCAGTAGCCGCGCGAAGTTGTCCACGGGGGCGCTCCTTCTCTGACGGCGGTTCAGGCCCCCATAGAATGTCCACGGAGCGTGTATGAAGGTCGCACAGAATGTGCGATCGCATCGTGAGGCCGACTCAGTGGCACCCGGGTGCCGACAGTGCGGCCGGTCGGGCAGAGTGGTGCGGTGACCGTTGAGCTCACCCGACCGGTGTCCCGCCGGATGCTCGGCACCGAAACACTCCTGGTGCTGGGCCTCTCCCTCGGCCAGTCGGCCGTCTACGCCACGGTGTCGATCATCGCGAAGCTCACCGCCGAGGGTGGGCTGTCGAAGCAGACCGCCGCGCTCAACACCTCCGCGTCGGCTCGGCCGTACCTCGACCTCACGTACCAGCTGCTCGGGATCGTCTTCGCGTTGCTGCCGGTGCTGCTCGCCGTACACCTGCTGGCGCGTGACCCCGGCGACCCGGCGCGGACCCTCGGCATCGACTTCCGGCGGCCCGGACCCGACCTCGCCCAGGGCGCCGGGCTGGCGGCGCTGATCGGGCTGCCCGGCCTCGCCCTGTTCTGGGCGGCGGCCCAACTCGGCCTCAACGCCACACTGGTCCCGGCCGCGCTACCCGACCTGTGGTGGGCCGTGCCGGTGCTGATCCTCGCCGCCTTCCAGAACTCGATCCTGGAGGAGGTGATCGTGGTCGGCTACCTGATGACCCGGCTGCGGCAACTCCAGTGGCGGGTCGGCGCGATCATCGCCACCAGCGCCCTGCTCCGCGCCTCCTACCACCTCTACCAGGGCTTCGGCGCGTTCGTCGGCAACGCCGTGATGGGCATCGTCTTCAGCTACTTCTACCTGCGCACCCGCCGCATCATGCCCCTCATCGTTGCCCACGCCCTGCTGGACATCGTCGCCTTCGTCGGCTACACCCTCGTCCCCGACTCCTGGCTCACCTGGCTCTGACCCCCCTTTTCTACGTGGTTGATCAAGAGGTTTGCGTCTGCAATGGGGCCTGATCTGACGCAAACCTCTTGATCAACTTTGGTTTCGGGGTGGGCGGTAGGCGGTGAGGGCTCGGGCGATGAGGCGTTGGGTGGTGGTGGAGGTGGTGATGGCGGCGGTCAGGGGGGCGGCGCCGGGGATGAGGCGCGATGCCAGGCGCAGGGCCAGCCAGCCGCCGGCCTGGGCGGTCAGGGGAGCGGCCAGCCGCCAGGCGGCTTCGAGCGCCCGGGGGCCGGGTTCCTCGCCGGGGCCGTCGGCCGCGCGGGCCGCCGCCAGCGCCGAACGGGCGGCCTCCAGGTCCGGATGCACCAGGGTCAGCACCAACAGCTCCGCCGCCCGGTCCGGGTGCGCCGGATCCCGGTCGTACGCCGCCGCCAGGTGCAGCACCAGACTCGCCTGCGACCAGAGCACCACGGCCAACTCGGCCACCGGCGCAAAGGCACCGGCCAACGCGGCACCCGCCCCACCGACCGTCGCCTGCCGGACGAACCGCTGACCGGCCAGCCGAGCCAGACCGTCCGCGCTCGCCCCCGGGTACGTCTCCCGCAGCCACCGAGCCCACTGCGCAGCGCGCGGCCCGAGCACCTCGACCGCCGTCAGCGCCAACAACTCCGGCGCAAAACCCGGATGATCGAGTACGCGCGCCACAAGCGCCCGCAACTCCACCTCCGGCACCTCGCCGGTGCTGCCAGCGACCCCGGCCCGGCCAGCAGCCGTGCTGCTGGTCAGGTCCGGCTCGGCCGCTGTGGCTGTGGGTGCGGTCCGCTGGGCGGCGGCCTTGCGGGCCGGTGTCTTCTTGGCCGCGAGTGGCTGCGGGGTCGCCTTCGCGGACGCGGCCCTGCGTGCTGGCGCCTTCTTCGCAGCGCTCGTCCCGGTGACGTCGGCGTCCTCGACCGTGGTGCCCGGCGGCACGGCGCTCTTGGCAGGAGTCGCTCTTTTGGCGGGAGTTGCTCTCTTCGCCGGCGTCGCCTTCTTCGGGGCAGCCTTCCTCGCTGTGCGGGGAGCCTGCCGAGTTGTCGGAGACTCCGGCTGGCCCTCCTCGCCACTGAGCTGAGGTCTTGCCGGGCCCGAGGTCGAATCAGTGATCCGCGTCTCGCCGACGTCAACCGGCGTGGCGGCGAACGGCGGCGGTGCGGGTGAGGACGAGGCTGGCCGCGCCTGCCGCGGCAGCGGCTGCTCCGCGGTGGGAGGCGGCTGGAACAGCACGCCGGGAGCGGCCTTCGCACGCCGAGGACGTGCCCCACCAGGCTCGTTCCGCTCCTCCGGGGTCGGGGCGGGCGGTGCCGGAGGTGGCGTGAAGGTCGCCTCCGGGGAGCGCCGACGTGCTCCCTCGGCAGACTTCGGGCGGTCCTGCTCGCTGGGCGGCTGCTCCTGCATGTCGATGGAGCGTAGTCCGGAAAACGGCAGCGCACAGCGGTCACGTTCCCCATCCGCGCGGCCACGGTCGAGCGGCACCCGATAGTCGCTTTGCTCCCGGCCGGGGCGGACCTGTATCCTCGGGCGCGGTGGTCTGCAGGGCCACCAGGGAGACTTCGCCTAGTCTGGTCTATGGCGCCGCACTGCTAATGCGGTTGGGGTCTTAAAGCCCCTCCCGGGTTCGAATCCCGGAGTCTCCGCGCGAAGGCCGGGTGTGTAGACTGGCCGAGCACCAGCGCCCGTAGCTCAACGGATAGAGCATCTGACTACGGATCAGAAGGTTAGGGGTTCGAGTCCCTTCGGGCGCGCAGACAGCCCCCTAGCAGGCCCAACAGCCGCTAGGGGGCTTCTTGCTATCTAGCCGTCGGTCGCGCCCGCGCCGTGGCAGCGGCCCTCGTCGCGGTCGTTCAGGTCAGCGGGAGTGGGTGGTCCCGATCTATCATCGGCGCTCCGCCCGTTGTCGTACGGGCTGGATTGGTTTCCACCCATGAGGATGTGGATTTGTCTGATCGACTCAGCCCGGCCGGTGCCAGCCTGGGCGCGTCCACCCGTAGCCGCCGCCGGAGTGTCGGCAAGGTCGTCGCGGCGGCGCTCGTGCCGGCAATCCTGCTGGCCATCGGCGCCCCTGCGATCGCCGCAAGCAACACGCTCACCATCACCACGCTGGATCGCAACGGCAAGAAGGTCAACGTCACCACGACGGTGGTCAACCTCGCCACCAGTTCGAGCCGCTCGGTGAAGTCCAACAAGTCGACGAAGCTGCCGAAGGGCAGCTACGCGGTGCTCGCGTCGATCAGGACCGGCTCCGCGGTGACGCTCGGCGCGCGTACGGTCAAGGTCTCCGGTGCCAGCAAGACGACTGTGGACGCCCGCAAGGGCAAGAAGATCACCTTGGGTGTCAGCCCAGCGCCGGCTGGTGAAGGAATCATGGCGCAGACCAGGGCGCAGATCTGCACCAGGTCCGACTCCGCCAGCTACGACGTCGAGGCTTCGGACTGGGACGGCAGCAGCCTCTACGTCATTCCCAACTCGTCGAAGAAGCTTGCCTTCGCCGCGATGCGGCAGTGGAGCGACGGCTCCGGGCTCTCCGACAGCTACGCGGTCATGTACACCCGCACCGGCGTGCCCAGTGGGCTGTCCAAGACCTACAAGCGCTCCTCGCTCGGTACGGTGAACGCGACGGGCCGGCAGGGCACGGCCGCGACAATCGACGGCCTCCACTTCGCGGTGCAGCCGACCAACCGCGTTTGCGGTGACCACATGTACGCCGGCCTTTTCGGCGCCGACCGGCCGTACCGGACCAAGGTGCATCTCTCACCCGGCAACTGGTTGATCCGCGCCAGCAGCTATGCAGCAGCAAAGGACGGCACCACTGTCACCCCTGGCGGCTACATGGTGTCCCGCAAGGTTGTGGCGGGCAAGTCGCACACCCTGAACTTCTTCCGGGCTGCCTGGGGCCCGTCCGCGCGGCTGCCGATCGTGATCAACGGCCGGATCTCCTACTTGCTGAACAGCATGTTCGCCGATCCCGGTTTCCCTCGCGACGACAACGTCGAGGGCGGCGACAAGGCGACCGCGACGCTGACCTTCGGTGGCAAGACGGTCAAGACCAAGAAGGACAAGGGCTGGGAGCCCGGCGATACGTTCCTTGAATACAAGGTGAAGAAATCCGGCTGGTACAAGCTCACCAACAACGCGAGCCGTTACTACCCGGAGATCACCTTCCCAGCCGGGATGCTGTCGCCGAAGACCAGCGTCACGTACCGGTTCAAGGCGAAGCCGAACACCTCGGTGACGGCGCCCGTCTACGCCGTCACCATGCTGCCCACCGGCCTGAACCTCTACAACCAGGCGAAGCCGGGCAGCACCACCGACGTCAAGTTGACGTTGAGCCGGCCCAAGCTCAGCCCTGACGCCAAACTTGGCAAGAACCCGAAGGTGAAGACGGTCACCGCCAAGGCCTCGTTCGACGGCGGCAAGACCTGGCGTTCGGTGAAGGTCAAGAAGATCGACGGCACCTGGACCGCCCAGGTCGGCAACCCCACCTCCGGAGCGGTCTCGCTGCGGACGAGGGTCACCGACACCACCGGCGGCTACACCGATGTGACGATCATCCGGGCGTACGCGATCGGCTGATCGACCTGCTCCGACAGAGGCGCTCCGCTGTAGTCGGGCGGAGGGTGCCTATGCGAAACGGGCGGGCCCGACGTGATGTCGAGCCCGCCCGCTTCCGATCTGGAGCTAGCTGACCTGCCTGTTCTCGAACAGGCCGTCAACCACTGTCACCGTGCGACGAGGTTGAATCGCTGGTTGGTGCCGCCGTGGCAGTCGTAGAGCTGGACCTGGGCGCCGTTGGAGGTGCTCCAGACGTCGAGGCAGCGTCCGGACTGGACTCCGCTGATGGTGCCGTTGGAGTTGACGTTCCACTGCTGGTTGGTGCCGCTGTGGCAGCTGTAGATCTGCACGGCTGCGCCGTTGCCGGTGCCGGCGGCGTCCAGGCACATGTTGCCGTACACCTGAAGTTGCCTGTTCGCGGTGTAGGTCCACGACTGGTTGGTCTGTCCGTGGCAGTCGTAGAGCTGGACCCGGGTGCCGTTGTTCCGGGAGGAGTTCGGGACGTCGATGCAGCGGTTCGACTGGACGCCGACGATCTGGGTGGCCGAGCCCGGCGGTGGCGTGGTGGGCGGAGGGCTGGTCGGCGGCGGGCTGGT
>NZ_PNOZ01000124.1:0-11405 GCF_002879555.1 Verrucosispora sp. ts21
CGGCCAGCAGTTGGTGGCCGAGGCAGACTGCGAGCGTCGGTCGGCCGTCGCGCGGACGATGGCCTGGTCGACGCGGTGGGACAGGGTGCGCCAGGGGCCGTGGTCCAGGACTGTGAGACCGGCGGCGGTCAGGTGTTCGGCGGCAGCCTCCCGGCTGGCCACGTTGGTGTTCCAGGAGATGCCGAGAGCGCCGCCGGGGCGCAGCAGCCGCGCCCAGCCCGGCACGGCCGCGGCGAGCAGGGCGAGGGGGTCACGGGCCAGACCGTCGGCGGTACGGCTGCCGTGCTGCACGCCGTACGGCGCGTCGGCGACCACCAGGTCGACGCTCTCCCGGCGGAAGAACTCCCCGATCCGGGTGGTGTCGGCGTTGACCACGTCCACGGTCTGCACGTCGCCGGCCTTGTGCGCCTCCTTCGAGGCCGCCACCTCCAGCCGCAGTCGCCGGCCGACCACCTTGCGTTCCCGGCGTACCGGCCCGGACTCCAGCACCCGGTGCTTGACCCGCTTGCGCTTGAGCCAGGTACTGAGGAACGTCTGGTACGCCTCGAAGTCCTTGCTGTCGCGGTCCAGGCCGGCGGCGTCGAAGCCGTACATCATGGCCTGGTTGACCGTGGTCCCCCGGCCGCACAGCGGATCGATCACCCGGAACCGCCGGGTCAGCAGCTCGTCGGCCCAGGTCGAGGCGAGCAGCGTGACGTTGAGCAGCAGCTTGGTGAACTGTTCGTTGGTCTTGCCCGGGTACTTCTGGATGGTGACCAGGTCGTCGTCGTAGCGGTCCAGCCGGGTCAGCGGCACCGGACGCAGCAGATCGTCGACGAACTCGAAGATCGCGTACGCGCTGGACAGGTTGCTCAGCAACGCCACGTCCCGCTCGCCCAGCCCGCCCTCGACACCGAACGTGACGTACGGAACCCCACCGACGGTGGTCGTCTCCACCGCCCCGAGTCGCCCGCCGAGCACCGCCCCGCCGAAGATCTCCAGCTCCGCCCGCGTCAACTCGACAGCCGCCCCCGAGTACACCCGGTTACTCGACGGCAGAATCAGCACCCCATACCGTTTCACGACCAGCCACTATTCCACGGCGGCACCTGCCGGCCCCCGCCGCCCTGCGTAAGCGGCGTGGTGCCCGCGAGTCCTGTCCGGGCTCGCGGGCACCAGGTGATCGAGCGGTGTCAGGGTCAGGCGGGCAGGCCGCCGACCTGGGTGTTGATCCAGGAGCGGATCGAGGGGAGGTCACCGTAGATGGACGGGGCGGTGGCGCAGGTGGAGCTGTTGTTGCCGGCGCGGCTGGTCGCACCGATCACGTTCCACACACCGTTGATCTTCCGCACCTGCGGGCCACCCGAGTCGCCGTAGCAGGCGCCGGCGTTGCCGTTGGTGTTGTTGGTGCAGATCTCGTACGGGCCGTTGATGCCCAGGCACCGGCTGTCGGCCACGATCGAGGTGTCCAGCTCGTTCGCGACGGTCGGCGCGGAGCCGCAGCCGCGGGGTGCGCAGGTCTGGCCCCAGCCGATGATCCGGGTGGCGGTGCCGACCGCACCCGAGGTGGTCGGGATCGGGGCCGGCGCGTAGCTGACCGAGCTGGAGAGCTGGAACAGCTTGACGTCGATGCTCGGGTGGTTGACCGCCCGGCTCACCCCGACGACGGTGCCGCCGCTGCTGCGGTTGATGCTGCCCACCCGCACCGACGAGGGGGTCGAGCAGTGCTTGGCGGTGACCACCCAGTTGGCCTTGATCAGGGTGCCGGTGCAGCCGGAGGTGTAGACCAGCCAGGGGTAGTTCTCGGTGGCCGGGCGCCCGTTGACCACGAGCGTGCCGATACCTCCGGCCTCGTCCCCGGTCCAGGTGTACATCTCGGCGACCTCGGCGGTGCTGCGGCTGCCGGCGAAGAGCTGGTTGACCCGGCTGGCCTCGGCGGCGCTGGGGTTGGCGTTGGTGCAGGAGACCGGCGCGCTGCTGCCGGACATCAGGTCGGAGCAGAGCCCGGTACGCCGGTCGGGCAGCCCGAGGATGTGACCGAACTCGTGGGTGGCGATCCGGGTGCGGTGGTAGCCCTGGTTGACTGCCTGCCAGCCCATCCAGATCCGGCCGGAGCCGAGGCCGGTGACCTGCGCCCGGGGCCAGCCGGTGTCGACCAGGATGGTGACGTTGGCGGGGGTGCCGGGCACCAGCCGGACGTTGCTGACCTTGCTGTTCCAGATCTGGGCGGCCTGGTCGAAGTTGGTCCGGAACTCGCCGGCCCGGCTCGCGTCGTAGTAGACGGTTCGGGCGGCGGAGGCGCTGGTGGCGGTGGCCACCTGCAGCCCGGTCGCGGTCAGCACCGCTGCCAGCGCGACGGTGGCCGCGCGCAGCAGTCTGTGTCGGATCATCTCGTACTCCCCTGCGGATACCCGCGGCACATCGACGCACCGCGATCGATGTCCGTGGATATTAGTAGACATCAGTCAATAGATGTCATCACGGAAGTGTCATACCGCCTGCACCGGCTGTTGCCCGGCTGTTACGTCCCGGTGAAGGCGCGGTGGCGAAGCGTGTCGACGGTGGACTCCACGAGCATCACCGACCCGCGCGGGCGGGCCGGCAGCGGAGAGGAGATCCACGATGCGAATCAGCAGAACTCTCGCCACCTTGACGGTGGCGTGCGCCGTCCTCCTGACCACCGCCGGGACAACGGCAACCGCCGGCACGACGACCACCGCCGGCACGACGAACACAGCCGGTACAAGAGCCGCCGCGACCGGCGAGCCGTACTGCGGAATCACCTGGGGCAGCGGGGACAAGGTGGCCGGCACGCTGAGCGACGCCCCGTTGACCGAGGTACGCACCGGACGGCACGACTGCTACGACCGGGTGGTGTTCGAGTTCGACGGGACGGTCACCGGCTACTCGATCGGCTACGGCGAGACGTACACCGAGGGTGAAGGGCTGGCCCTGTCGCCGTACACCGCGGGTGGCGCGCTGCTGCGGGTGTCGCTGCGGGCGCCCGCGTACGACGACGAGCACCTCGCCACCGTGCCGTACCGGGTCGGTGACCATGTGGCCAACGTGCTGCGCTACCAGACGCTGCGCGACGTGGTCTTCGGCGGCAGCTTCGAGGGCTACAGCACCTTCGCCGTCGGCGTACGGGCCCGGCTGCCGTTCCGGGTCCTCGTGTTGGCCGGGCCGGGCACCCACAGCCGGATCGTCCTCGACGTGGCACACCAGTGGCAGCAGTGACCGGGCAGGGGCAGTAGTGATCGGCAACTGGGGCGGGTGTCCGGCGTTCGGGCACCCGCCCCCGACCGTCGCGGCGAGCGACGACCGGGGTGAGCAGGACTACCCTGGGTACGTCATGGACGGCCGCGTGCTGGTGGTCGAGGACGACGCCTCCATCAGGGAGGTCACCGCCCTCGGGCTGCGCCGCGCCGGGTTCCGGGTGGACACCGCCGCCGACGGTCGACAGGGTCTGGCCGCCTGGCGGGCCGGGTCGGTCGATCTGATCGTGTTGGACGTGCTGCTGCCGGGCCTGGACGGTCTGCAGGTGTGCCGGGAGATCCGGCGCAGCAGCGCGGTGCCGATCCTCATGCTCACCGCCCGCACCGACACCATCGACGTGGTGGTCGGGCTGGAGTGCGGCGCCGACGACTACCTGCGTAAACCCTTCGACCTGCCCGAACTGGTGGCCCGGGTACGGTCGCTGCTACGCCGCTCCGTCGCAGCACCCGAGCCGGGCCCGCTGCGGATCGGTCGCCTGGAGATCGACCCGGGCGCCTTCGTGGCCCGCCGCGACGGTCACGAGCTGCCGCTGACCGCCACCGAGTTCCGGCTGCTGCTGGAGCTGGCCCGCCGCCCGGGTCAGGTCTTCACCCGCGAGCTGCTGCTGGAACGGGTCTGGGAGCAGGGCTACCTCGGCGACAGCCGGCTGGTCGACGTGGCCGTGCAGCGGCTGCGGGCCAAGATCGAGGACGATCCGGCCAGTCCACGCCTGATCCGCACCGTACGCGGTGCCGGCTACAAGCTGACCGCGAGCTGAGCGGGCGACGGCGATGGCCACGGACCCGGTACGTCCCGGCCGGCTACGTCGCCGCCTGACCGTCGCGTTCGTACTGGTCGCCGGGGTCTCCGCCGGGGTGCTCGCCGGCGGGTCGTACCTGCTGCTGCGGCAGGCCAGCTACGACGCCTCGCTGCACGCCGCCGCCGCGGACGCCCGGTACCGGCTGGTGCTGGCCGGGCAGTTCCTGCCGTTGACCGAGCAGCGCCGCACGGAACTGCTCACCAGCTTCGAGGGCAGCGGCCAGCACGTGGTGCTGGTCACCGGGGACGTGTGGCCCTCGCATCCGCAGCACGCGCCGACACTGGGCGAACCGCTCCGGGCCACCGTCGCGGCCGGGCAACTCGGCTACCAGCGCAGCGACGGGCCACCCCGGCTGCTCGTGGTGGGCGGGCGGATTCCCGGCTCCACCGCCGAGCTGTACGTGATCACCGGCGAGGACGACGTCGCCGCCGGCCTCGATCGACTGCGCAACGCCCTGGCGGCCGGCTGGGTCCTGGTGACGGTGCTCGCCGCCGCGATCGGACACACCCTCGCCCGGCGCACCCTGGAACCGGTCGGGCGGGCGAGCCGGGCCGCCCGGGCGATCACCGAAGGGCTGCTGGCCACCCGGCTGCCGGTGCGTGGCCGGGACGAGTTCAGCGCCTGGGCCGCCTCGTTCAACGAGATGGCGGAGGCGTTGCAGGCGAAGATCGTCGCGCTGCGCCGGGCGCAGGATCTCCAGCGGCGTTTCACCGCCGACGTCGCGCACGAGCTGCGTACCCCCGTCACCGCTCTGGTGGCCGCGGCCTCGCTGCTGCGCGAGCACCTCGACCAACTGCCCGGCGACGCCCGACGCGCCGGTGAGCTGCTGGTCGACGACGTGGTCCGGCTGCGACGCCTGGTCGAGGACCTGATGGAGATCTCCCGACTGGACGCCGGGCAGGAGGCCGTCGTGGTCGCCGACGTGGACGCACCGGCCCTGTTGCGCGCGATCGTGGCGACCCGAGGCTGGCAGGGCCGGGTCGAGGTCGACGACGAGCCGGTCTGGCTGCGCACCGACCCGCGCCGACTG
Organism: Verrucosispora sp. ts21; assembly: GCF_002879555.1. Taxonomy (NCBI): domain Bacteria; kingdom Bacillati; phylum Actinomycetota; class Actinomycetes; order Micromonosporales; family Micromonosporaceae; genus Micromonospora; species Verrucosispora sp. ts21. Next base: position 5,085 of record NZ_PNOZ01000124.1, read on the forward strand.
GAACGGGTGCTGGGCAACCTGATCGCCAACGCGGTGCAGCACGGCGACGGCGAGATCCGTGCCCGGGTCACGCGGGCCGGTGACCGGGTGTTCTTCGACGTCGACGACCAGGGGCCCGGCATCCCCGCCGTACACCTGCCGCGCCTGTTCGACCGCTTCCACAAGGTCGACCCGGCCCGCTCCGGCGGTGGCAGCGGGCTCGGCCTGGCCATCGCCCAGGAGAACGCCCAACTGCTCGGCGGCCGGCTCACCGTGCACAGCGCCGCGGGCAGCGGCACCCGGTTCCGTCTCGACCTGCCCGACCGCCTCGACCTGCCCGACCGCCTGGACGCCGGCACCGATCGGTGTGACGCGGGCTCGTCGGACGTCACCGCCGGTGGTGCCGGGTGAGCCGGCACCCGGTCGGCGCGGCGGCACCGTGGCGGTTCCGACACCTGTCGGCCGTTGCCGTCGTGGTGCTGGTCCTGGCCGTGGGATGCGCGCCGTCACGGTCCGGATCGCTCGGCCCGGCACCGGCCGTGCCCGCACCCACCACCGGCGTACCCACCACCGCCGCCGTGCCCGGCGGGCCCGCCAGCGTCGCTTCGTCGGCCGCCACCGCCACGACCGCCGCCGGCACCTCCGCTCCCCCGCCGCCGAGCGTCGGGCCCGTGGCCAGCAGCCGGCCTGCGAACCTCACCCTGGAGCTGTGGTACGTCCGGGACGGTCGTCTCGCCCCGACCCGTCGTACCCGCCCCACCACCGTCGCCACCTCACGGCTGGCACTTGCCGAGCTGGTCGCCGGACCGAACCCGGCGGAGGCCGACGCCGGTCTGGTCACCCTGCTGACCGCATCTGAGGTGAGCCGGATCGAGGCCGGGGTCGCCACGGTACGCCTGCCCGATGCCCCCGATCCGGGCACCGCACGGCTGCGCGAGGCGCAGGTGGTCTACACGCTCACCCAGTTCCCCACCGTCCGGCGCGTCGCCTTCGGCACCGCGGCACCGGCCGGGCGCGTCGACTACGCCGACCTGCTGCCCGCGATCGTGGTCACCCACCCGGTCATCGGAGACCGGGTGACCAGCCCGGTCACCGTCAGCGGCAGCGCCGACGTGTTCGAGGCGACCGTCAGCGTCCGGGTACGCGACGCCACCGGCCGACAACTGGCCACCGCGTTCACCACGGCCACCTGCGGCACCGGCTGCCGGGGCGGCTACCGGGTCACCGTCGGCTACCGGCTGGACCGTGAACAGCCCGGCACCATCGAGGCGTACGAGGTGTCCGCCGCCGACGGCAGCCCCACCAAGCTGGTCTCCGTACCGGTGACGTTGGCCGCCACGCGGTAGCGCCGAGCGTGCCCTGGCGCTTTGCGGTGATGGTCAGCGGCGTTTGCGGCGGCCTCTGGTCCGGGACCGCCTGTCCACCTGCGGCTTGGACAGCACAAGCGTGCCGGCCTCGGCGGTCACCCGGCCGGTGGCCGGCGGACCGATAAGCTGCTGCTCGGGCAGCCGCCGTTCGAGGTCGGTGATGATGGCCTGCACCCGGGCCAACTGCTCGCGGACCGACGGTTCGTCCTCCGGGTGTCCATCGGTCGGGCGACCGCTCCGCTGAGCGGCTACCTGCTCGTCCTGGTGCGCTTCCTGCAGAGCGGTCAGCACCAGACCCACAAGCAGGTTGGTGAGCAGGTAGCAGGCGGCCACCATGTAGGAGACGTAGTACAGCACCGCCCAGCCGGTGACCTCCCGGCCGGCCTGGAGCGTGTCGGTGATGCCGTCCAGCGACAGCAGCAGGAACAGGGTGAGCATGGCCTGCCCGACGCTGCCGTACTCCTGCGGGTAGGCGGTGCCGAACAGCATCCAGCCCAGCATCGCGTACCCGTACAGCAGCAGCGCGGTGACCAGCAGGAAGCTGCCCAGCCCGGGCAGGCTGCGCCGGATGCCGACCAGGATCACCCGCAGGCTCGGGAAGAGCCGGAACGCCCGGACGATGCGGGCCAGCCGCAACAGCCGCAGCAGGGTCACGTTCTCCCGGACGCCGGGCAGCAGCGGCGCGGCCACGATCACCAGGTCGAAGACGTTCCACCGGTCCCGGAAGAACCCGCCGGGAGCCGGCGCGTGGGCACCGAAGCGCACCAGCAGTTCCAGCACGAACAGGGTGAGACAGACGTACTCGACCGTCCGCAGCGCGGTCCCCACGATTGCGACGACCCCGCCGTACGTCTCCAGGCCCAACGCCATCGCGTTGACGATGACCACGGCGAAGCTGGCCAGGTTGAACCAGGAGGCGCCGACGAGGGCCTGGCACCGGGCGGCGAGCCGGTGCAACGGACCACGGACAGTACGCGTCATCTCACTCCTCGTCGGCTCATGACCGGACGGCAGCCTATGACACCCCTGGACCGCTTCCGCACCCGGATCGACCACAAGGGACAGTTCCCTGGTCACCCGCTGTGCCGGCCCCCGACGGCACCCCAACGCCTTGACCGCCGGGGCGGGGCAGCCGGCATCACCGGCCACCCCGCCCGCCCAGCCAGCCGCCCTGACTGCTCAGCCGGCACGCAGTTCGGCGGGATCGGTGGTGGAGCGCTGCATCAGCACACTCGCCCCGATCACCAGGAGCACGGCCAGCAACGCGACAGACATGACCGCCCCGACCTCGGCCCACGGCACCGAGGTCTGGAGGGTGTGGGTGACCTCGCGGTACTCCAGGTGACGCTCGGCGTCCGGCCCGGCACACTCGGCCGGGGTGCCGACGCAGACCGTCCGGCTCCACCCCGCGGTGGCGGTGGTCGTGAACGCGCGCATCCCGAGCATCCCGACCATCCCCGCGATGGCAATGCCGGGCACCGCCGGCAGGAGAACCCGCCAACACAGGGCACGGGCCAGCACGGCGCGCGGCGTACCACCGGCGACCAGGGCGGCGATGGCCCGTCGGCGGGCGACGCCGGATTCGACGAGGGCGATCAGCAGGGTGAGCGCGGCCACCCCGATGAGGCCGATGAGCACCGTGTTGACGATGGTGTGGACGTCCGAGCGGAAGGCGGCGGTGCCGCTGAGATCCAGTGGCGGCCGGTCGTAGCCGAGGGCCGGGTCGAGCATCGCGGCGGTCCGCACCGCCACGTCGGTGACCAGCCAGGAGTGCAGCATCATCGCGGCCGCGCCGAAGGCGGTGACGACCAGGATGACGGTGAAGCTGCGGCTGCCGGCATGCGGGTCGGCGAGGATCTGCCGGGCCGCGATCAGCGCGCTGGGCCGCCGCGTGACCCGCAGCAGCAGCCGGGCGCTGTGGTAACCGATCCAGGCCACCGTGAACATCAGGCCGAGCAGCATCACGACGGTGCAGCCGAGCAGCGCGATGACGAACAGGTCGTCGCGGTTGGCACCGAACCCGCCCTGCCGGACGTATTCGCTGCGCATCGCCGCGTTGATCGCCACCAGGCCGAGCAGGCCGATCCCCAGCAGCAACGTGGGCCAGGCCCGTACCGGCTGTTGCCGGCTCTGCCGCAGCACGCCGAACGGGGTGATCGCCACTCGACGCAGCAACGCGACGGTGAGCAGCGTGGCCAGCAGCGGCACCCCTACCGCGATGGCGACGATCGCCGTGACGGGCGGCAGCACGTCCGTCGGCAGGGGCCGTACCCCGGCGAGGTCCGGGCGGTCGAGCAGCACCCGCCCGACGAAGTAGCCGGCCGTGCCGGCCGCCGCGCCGATCGTCGCGGCCAGCCCGGTCTCCACGGCGGCGACCCAGGCGATCTGCCTCGGCGTCGCGCCGGCCATCCGCAGGGCCGCGAGCCGACGGTTACGCGCCGGCGCGCCGAGCCGGGCACACTGCCCGACCAGGAACAGGACCGGGATGCTGAACAGCAGCATCGCCACCGCGACGTTGAGCAGGAGGCCCGGTTGGGTGAGCATCCGGTTGTGGTACCGCCCGGCAGCCGGCTCGATGCTGAGCACGGTGGCGCAGCAGAGCAGCACCAGCACCGCGATCGCCGCACCGGCGGCGGTGACCGGCACCCGGGCCCGGTCGCTGCGGGTGCCGACGAAGGCCAGACGGAACAGGGTGCCCGGTCTCACCGCACCTCCCCGCGGAGCACGACCCGATGGTCACCGTCGCACCGACCGTCGCTGCTGTTGTCCCGGCCGTAGTTGTCGCTGCGACCGTCGCTGTCCACGCGGCCGTCGCGCATGGTGATCTCTCGGTCCGCGTACGCGGCCACCTGCGCGTTGTGGGTCACCACCAGCACCGTCGTGCCGTGCTCACGGGCCAGCCGGACCAGTTCCACCATCACCTGCTCACCGGCGAGGCTGTCCAGCGCCCCGGTCGGTTCGTCGGCGAAGAGCACCTGCGGTTCGGTGACCAGAGCACGGGCCAACGCCACCCGCTGCTGTTGACCGCCGGACATCTCGCCGGGCCGCTTACCGGCCAGGTCACCCACGCCCAGCCGGTCGAGCAGCGCCTGTGCTCGTACCGCGGCGTCCCGGTAGCCGAGGCCGCCGAGTTGCAGCGGCAGGGTCACGTTCTCGATCCCGGTCAGTTCCGGCACGACCTGACCGAACTGGAAGAGCACCCCGAAGACGGTACGACGCAACCGGGAGCGCTCCGCCTCGCCGGCGGTGCCGATCTCCCGCCCCTGGAACCGCACGCTGCCCCGCTGCGGAGCCAGGATGCCGGACAGGCAGTGCAGCAACGTCGACTTGCCACAGCCACTCGGGCCGGTGACCGCCACGATCTCGCCCTTGTCGATGCTCACCGAGACGTCGCGTAGGGCTGCGGTCGGCCCGTACCACTTCTCCATGTGCTCGGCGTGCAGAATCGGTGCGCTCATGACCGTACCTCCGAGCGAAGCTGACCGATCCGGTCCAACGTGGTCGCCATCCAGCGCAGGTCGGCATCGAGGTGATTGAGCAGGTAGTCGGCGGCGGCCAGTTCCGTCACCGAGGCGCTGCCACCGGTCTTGACGGCGGTCAACTCCCGCATCCGGGCGAGGTGGGCGGCGCGCTGCGCGGCCAGGTACGACCGGGCGGTCACCTCGTCCGGGGTGGCGAGCAACGCGACGATGACCTTGACGAACAACTCGCCCGACACATGCACCGCGGGCGGTACGGCCCGACTCAGCCACCCGTCCAGAGCGGTCCTGCCCTCCGGCGTGAGCCGGTAGGCCACCCGATCCGGCCCACCGACGCGCTGGTGGGCCGCTTCCACGATGTACCCGTCGCGCAGCATCCGGGCCAACGTCGTGTACAGCTGCCCGAAAGCCAACGGCCTGACCCCGAGCAGCCTGCGGTCGTGCTCGTGCTTGAGCTCATAACCATGGCTGACCCCCTGAGCGGCAAGGACACCAAGCAGCACATGTGCGGTCGACATCACCCCACTATTCCTTGTGGGAATAGTGCCGGTCAACCCTGCCCCCAATCGACACCTGAGGAAGCTGGTTTGCCGGAGTCAGCCGCGCGCTGCGAAATCGCGCGGCTCGGAGGTCAGGAAGACACGGATGGCCTCGGAGATGGCGGGCCAGTCCGCGCCGAGTTCGAGGAAGTGACTGTCGGACCGGCTCTCGACCAGTTCGGCCCGACGGATCGCGGTGGCCAGGTGCTCGGCGTCGTCGAAGGAGACGGCACCGTCGTGCCGGCTGGCGATCACCAGTGTCGGCTGCCCGATCTCGGCGGTGACGTCGGTGTAGGGTCGCAGGTCCTGACGGAAGCCCGCACCGGAGCGCATCGCCGAGAACAGGGCGATCAACGTGGCGCGATGCTCGGGCCACATGCCCGCGAGCAACTGCCGGGGCGGCACGGTGGACAGCCCGCCGAGCAGCATCCGCAGGCCGGTGTCCGGTGCTCGACGCAGCAGCCGGCGCAGGCCACCCCAGGTCAGCCGCTCGGCAACCGGTGAGAAGATCAGGTTCGCCAGTAACCGCTCACGACGCCTCGGCCAGTGCGGGCCCTGGGAACACTGGAGGATCAGCCGCTCGACCAGGCCAGGGTGGCGGGCAGCGACGGCCATCGCAGTCGGGCCGCCGGCGGAGATGCCGAGCACGGCCGCGACCTTGTCGATCCCGAGGTGCCGGCAGAGTTCGGCGGTGACGTCCGCGAACCCCGCTCTGGTCGTACCTGTCGACAGCGGGGTCCGCCCGTAGCCGGGACGCGACGGCGCCAACACGGTGATCCCCGCGTCGACGAACACGGTCTCGTCCCAGACCAGCCCGGCCCGTAGATGCCCACCGTGCAGAACCACCACGACGGTGTCGCCCCTCCGATCCAACCGGTACTCCACCGCCCCCGAACCAAGGCGTGCCACCGTCGTCGAACGCTGCACCGAACCCCCCACCACCCCACCCTAGGCCGC
>NZ_PNOZ01000125.1:0-10715 GCF_002879555.1 Verrucosispora sp. ts21
CACCGATCAGACCCGCCTGCACACCGGTGACCGGCAGGCCGCCGCCACCGCCGCCGCCACCGGCCGGGGCGGGAAGAATCACTGCGAAATCGTCGGTGTTGTCCGACGGGTCGAGGTCGGCGAAGTCCGACTCCTCGACCTTACGCACCTGGGCCCTCGCGAAGGCCGGCTTGGCCGCACCCTTGTGGATGGCAGGCGCGTCGACCGGCAGGGCACCGAACGCGGTGACCGCCAGCGAGCCGCCCTTCAGGGTGGCCGGCGCCTCGAGGCTCTCGTCCACCGTGATCGGCAGCGGGAACTCCAGGTACCTGTCCGGCTCGAGCAGGTAGTTCTTGTCCTCACAGACCACGGTACGCCCGTCGTCGTCGGCCTCGCAGCCGTCGATCGCGAGGAACGTCGCGCCCTTCGGCAACTGGTAGGTCAGCCTGAGGCCCTTGGCCGTCTGGTCTCCCTGGTTCATGACCAGGCTCCCGACCAGGGTGGTGTCACCGGGCCGCAGCGGACCCTTCTCCGTGAGCGTATCGAGGTCGAAGCGGGTCTTCACGTCCGGCACGACCACGCCGAGGTCGACGCCGCTCTCCGGGGTCAACTCGACATCGACGTCGATGCTGTTGTTGCTGTCGTCGGTGTCGTCGGCGGACTCGATGCTGATGGTCACCGGCGCGGTGTACGGTCCGGTGACGTCGGCGTCCATCTTGACCAGGAAGACCAGCACCTCGGTCGTCTCACCCGGCCCGGGGATCTCGTCCTTGTCCAGCTCGCAGGTGAACAGTTCGAGCTTGGAATCGCCGGTGATGTCGCACCCACCAAAGGTGACCGGGACCAGCACCATCTTGTTGTCGTCCACCTTGGACACATCGACCTTGACGAGCAACTTGCTCGGGGTGCCCTCGCCCTGGTTCGCGACCTTGATCCAGGCGAACTTGCCTTCGACGCCGTCGGTCATCCGGGTGCCGGCGGCGGTGACCGCCAGGTCCGTCTCGGTGCCGGCGGCGTGTGCCGGCGCGCCGAACGCGGCAACGGCGCTCGAGGCGAGCAGCGCGGCTGCGGCGAGGCTCGCGGCGCGGCGGGTACGGAAGATCATTAACTGGTCTCCCCCGTGGGGTGTGAGAAATGTACGGGCGGGGACGTTATCGGTCATCGATCAACCGCGCCACCCCGCAACACCACCACGGAGGAACTGGTCAGCTAATCTTTATTTAAGGATCGGCCGAATCGATGACCGTGGCCGCCCGGCCGTATCAGCAGCCGATCCGTAACGGCCTCGCAGACGTGGCCGGACAGATGGGCACGGTGGCCCGATCGGCCGATGAACCGGGCCGCGCACCACTCGACCCACGGTCACGACGCCAGCGCCGACCGGCAACGCGGAGGGTCAGTTCGCCTCGACCAACGGCAGCGAACGACCGGCACCGCCGCCCGGCAGCGCGATCGAGGAGAAGTGGGACACCACGCGCTCGTCGGTCGGATCGTCGGCGGGCGTACGGTGCACGGCCAGCCGGTTGTAGAGCGTGTCCCGCTGGGCCGGAATCCGGTCGGCGGAGCGGATCATCCCGATCAGCTCGTGCAGGTTCGACCGGTGTCGTGCTCCGGCCGAGGAGATGACGTTCTCCTCCAGCATGATCGAGCCGAGGTCGTCGACCCCCATGTGCAGCGCGAGCTGGCCGACGTCCTTGCCGGTGGTCAGCCAGGACGCCTGCAGGTGCGGCACGGTCTCGAAGAAGAGCCGGGCCACCGCCACCAGGCGCAGGTACTCCAGGGTGGTCGCCTGGGTGCGCCCCTTGAGGTGGTTGTTCTCCGGCTGGTACGTCCACGGGATGAAGGCCCGGAAGCCCTTGGTGCGATCCTGCACGTCGCGGATCATCCGCAGGTGCTCGATCCGCTCGGCGGCCGTCTCGCCGGTGCCCATCATCATCGTCGCGGTCGACTCGACGCCCTGCCGGTGGGCCAGCTCCATGACCTCCAGCCAGCGCTCGCCCGACTCCTTCAGCGGGGCGATCGCCTTGCGGGGTCGCGCCGGCAGCATCTCGGCACCGGCACCGGCGATCGAGTCCAGCCCGGCGGCCTTGATCCGGGCGATGGCCTCGTCCAGGCTCACCCCGGACACCTTGGCCATGTGCAGGATCTCGCTCGGCCCGATCGAGTGGATGGCGAGCTGCGGGTACGCCTTCTTGACCGAGGAGAACAGCTCCTCGTAGTACTCCACGCCGTAGTCCGGGTGGTGGCCGCCCTGGAGCATGACCTGGGTGGCGCCCAACTCGACGGCCTCGCCGCAGCGCCGCAGGATCTCCTCGGTCGGGTGGGTCCACCCTTCCTTGTGCTTCGGCGCCCGGTAGAAGGCACAGAACTTGCACGCCGTCACGCAGACGTTCGTGTAGTTGATGTTGCGGTCGATCAGGTACGTGACGATGTTGTCCGGGTAGCGCCGCCGGCGCACCGCGTCCGCCGCCTCACCGAGGGCGTGGAAGGGCGCATCGGTGTAGAGCAGCAGGGCCTCCTCGGGCGTGATCCGCCCGCCGTCCGCGCCACGCTGCAGGATGTCGTCGATCTCCCGGCTCTCCATCACGCCTACGAGCGTACGTCGGCAGCCTGAAGGCCAGAAAAGGCCACCTACCATCAGACGCACCTGCCACACAGAACGAGATTGTGCGACAGTCCGTGTCGCACAAGTGCAACACAACGGCGCGGCACCGCAGCACAAGCCAGCTCCGCTGGAACACTCGTCTCGCCGACCACCACCCTTGGTGAGGAGGGTGCACCAGTGACCCCGACAGAACTCCAAGAGCTACTCGACCGGCTCCGGCAACTCGGGAACGACAACTCAACCTGCGAGGTCAAGAAGGCCCGCGGCGATCTCCCGTCCAGCATCTGGGAGACCATCAGCGCCTTCGCGAACGCCGGAGGTGGGTATGTGGTTCTCGGAGTCGATGAGCGCAACAACTTCGAGGTGACCGGGGTCGCCGAGCCGGGCGTGATGGAGGCCAACTTGGGGGCGGTCTGCGCCGAGTTGGAGCCGGCAGTCCGTGCGGACATCAGGACCGTCGAACTAGCCGGCCACCAGGTGGTGGTCTGTGAGATCCCACCCCTGGCCCGCGATCAGCGCCCCTGCCACAAGAGAACTCTGGGTCCGTGGGCAGGCTCCCGAATCCGCGTCAGCGACGGTGACCGGCGTCTCACCGACTACGAGGTGGCGGTGCTCCTGGCAAACCGCACTGAGCAGCGGTACGACGCGGCTCCCGTCCCCCACGCCACGCCCAACGACCTTGACTCGGACCTACTCGCCGCGTTCCTCAACCGGATCCGCCAGACCCGAGGAGAGATCTTTCGGCGGGTCAGCGACGAACAGGCGCTCATCATGCTGAACGTCCTGACCCGCCACCAGGACATCGTGGTGCCTACTCTCGCCGGCCTACTCGTATTCGGCACATATCCGCAGACTTTCGAACCTCAGCTGGGTCTGACCTTCGTGGCGTATCCCACGACCCAACCGGGAGCCCTTGGCCCACGCGGTGAACGCTTCACCGAGAACAGATCGGTGGACGGCTCGATCCCCACGCTGGTCGCGGAGTGCATCCGGATCCTCAAACGCAACATGAGGCGGCGCAACGTGGTCTCCGGCCTCTACCGCACCGAGGAATGGGAATATCCGGAGGAGGTGCTACGCGAGGCACTGGTAAACGCGCTCGTTCACCGGGACTACGCCGAGTTCGCCCGAGGAATGCAGGTTCAGGTCGAGATGTACCCCGACCGCCTCGTGATCAGGAACCCCGGCGGGCTCTACGGGCCGGTTGAGGTGACTTCCCTCGGAACGACCCCCGTCACTTCATCCCGCAACCGATCCCTGCTCAAGATTCTCGAAGACACCCCGTTCGGCGACGGGCACATGGTGTGCGAGAACCGCGGCAGCGGCATCACCCGGATCAGGATCGCCCTCGCCGAGGCCGGCATGGAGCAGCCGCGCTTCGCCGATGACATCTCCACGTTCACGGTGGAGTTCCCCAACCGCACCTTGCTGGACGAGGAGGCCATCAAGTGGTTGGGGTCGCTCGGTCGGGGGCCGTTGAGTCGTTCCCAGATGGCCGCACTCGTGGTGATGCGGGGCGGGCGGGAGCTGTCCAACAGCTCATTCCGCACAGTGACCGGCGTGGCCGACAGCCGAATCGCCAGCCGGGAACTTCGCGAACTGGTCGAACGTGGCCTCGTCACCCAGCACGGTTCCCGGGGCAGCACGACCTATCGTCTGGTCACCACCGCCACTGGCGAGTCACCGGATCTCTTCACACCCCTGGCAGGGCAGGCACCCAGTTCCCGAGCGGCAGATCTCACGCTGAGCGCGAACGAGAGCAAGGTCATGGCAGCACTAGCGAGCGGCAGCCGGTCGCGGGGAGAACTTGAGCAGGCCACCGGCTTGAGATCCCACCAGGTGCTACGCGCGCTACGTTCCCTACGAGAAAGAAGTCTCGTTGAGATGAGCGGCCAGGAACGCTCTCGCAACGCCCGTTACGCAACGACCCGTCGTGTATGAGGATCCGGCCGCCATACTCGAAACGACCCCAGCGACGGCACGTTTCGAAGGCGATGGGTGATCAGGCGTCGTAGTCGACGGTGAGGGTGTCGGTGCGTGGGCTGGACTGGCAGGTGAGCACGTAACCGGCGGCCACCTCGTCGGGCTCCAGGGCGTAGTTGCGGGCCATCTCGACCTCGCCGGAGACCACCTTCGCCCGGCAGGTCGAGCAAACCCCGCCCTTGCAGGCGTACGGCAGCTCACCGCGGACCTTGAGCGCGGCATCCAGCACCCGCTCGTCGCGGCGCATCGTGAAGCTCGACGAGCGGCCGTCGAGCACGATCGTCACCTCCGTGCCGCCGGCCGACTCGTCCGGCCGGCGGACCGGCTCGGGTGCGGCGTCGACGTGGAACAGCTCGGTGTGCACCGCCGACTCCGGCACGCCCCGCCCGGCCAGCACCTCACGAGCGTCCACCACCAGGCCGTACGGGCCGCAGAGGAACCACTCCTCGATCACGTCGCCGGGGACGATGGTGTCCAGCAGGCGACCCAGCCGCTCGGCGTCGATGCGCCCGGACAGCAGCGGCGACTCGCCCTGCTCGCGGGAGAGCACATGCACCAGGTGCAGCCGGGTCGGGTAGCGGTCCTTCAGGTCCGCCAACTCCTCGGCGAACATCACGCTGTTGGCCGTGCGGTTGCCGTACACCAGGGTGAAGGTGCTGGCCGGCTCGACGGCCAGGGCCGTGGCGACAAGCGACAGCACCGGGGTGATGCCGGAACCGGCGACCACCGCGCCGTAGCGACGCACCCGGTCCGGCGCGAACGCCGTGGTGAAGTGACCGAGCGGTGGCAGCACCTCGACGGTGTCGCCGCTGCGCAGGGCCCCGCAGGCGTACGACGAGAAGGCCCCGCCGGGGATCTCCCGCACGCCGATGCGCAGCCGCCCGTGCCGGGCCAGCTCCTCGGGCGTGGAGCAGATCGAGTACGAGCGGCGCACGTCCTCGCCATCGGGCAGCGCAGCGGCATCGGCCGGCGGCCGGCGTACCGTCAGGTGCTGGCCGGCCCGGAACGCGAAGGCCGCACGCAGCTCCTCGGGCACCGCGAAGGTGACCGCGACGGCGTCGGCGGTGAGCCGGTCCACGGCGACGACGGGCAGCGGATGGAACACCGGCCGGCGACGGACCGGGCGGGTGATGGTGACAGTCACAGCGCCTTCACATGGTCGAACGGTTCGGAGCAGGCGCGGCAGCGCCAGAGTGCCTTGCAGGCGGTGGAGCCGAAGCGGCTGAGCTGCTCGGTCTCCGGCGACCCGCAACGCGGGCAGCGTACGGCCAGGGTCAACGGGACGACCCCGTCGCGGCGGACCGTGGCCGGTGGGGCGATGCCGGCGGCGGCCAGCTTGGCCCGCCCGGCGTCGGTGATCCAGTCGGTGCTCCAGGCGGGGCTGTGCACCGTGCGTACCTCGGCGTCGGGGTGACCGGCCACGGCCAGGGCCCGGCGGATGTCGGCGCGGATGACGTCCATCGCCGGACAGCCGGTGTACGTGGGAGTGATCGTCACCACCACCCGGCCGGTGACCGGTTCCACCTCGACCGAGCGCAGGATGCCGAGGTCGGCGATGGTGATCACCCGGATCTCCGGGTCCACCACCGCCGCCACGGCCTCGTGGGCCGCGTTCACCGTCGCCTGGCCGCTACTCACCAGCGGGCACCGGGGTGGGCACGATGCAGCACCTGCATCTCGGCGAGCAGGAACGACAGGTGCTCGGTGTGCAGACCGTCCCGCCCACCGGCCGGAGCCCAGCTGGGCGCGGGCACGGTGAGTGTCGCCTCGGCGAGCACCGCCGAGACCGTCGCGTCGAAGTCGGCCCGCAGGGTGGCCGGGTCGACCGGGGCCTGCGGCTGCGCGGCGAACAGCTCCGGGACGTACGGCCAGACCTGGTCGAGGCCGGCCTGCATCCGCCGGTGCGACTCCTCGGTGCCGTCGCCCAGCCGGCGCACCCAGAGCGAGGCGTGGTCCAGGTGGTACGCGGACTCCTTGCGCGCCTTGCCGCCGATCGCGGCCAGCCGCTCGTCGGCGCAGCCGGCCAGCGCGGTGTAGAGCGGCAGCTGGTAGGCCGACAGCACGAGCAGCTTCGCCATGGTCACCGCGAAGTCGCCGTTGGGCAGCTCGACCAGCAGGCAGTTGCGGAACTCCCGGTCGTCGCGCAGGTAGGCCAGCGCGTCCTCGTCGCGGCCCGCGCCCTCCAACTCGCCCGCGTACGACAGCAGCAGCCGCGCCGCGCCGAGCTGGTCCAGGGCGATGTTGGCAAGCGCGATGTCCTCTTCCATCTCCGGCGCCCGGGTGGTCCACTCGGCCAGCCGCTGCGCCGCGATCAGCGCATCGTCGCCAAGGGCGAGGGTGAAATCAAACGGACCGCTCACAGGGCCTTCTCCGTTCGCGACTGCGGGGCTCGCAAACCCGGCTCACTCCTCGCGCTCACAGGGCCTTCTCCGTTCGCGACTGCGGGGCTCGCAAACCCGGCTCACTCCTCGCGCTCACAGGGCCTTCTCCGTTCGCGACTGCGGGGCTCGCAAACCCGGCTCACTCCTCGCGCTCACAGGTGGGCCACCCCTTCTGGTACCTCGTAGAAGGTCGGGTGGCGGTAGATCTTGTCGGCCGCCGGGTCGAAGAAGGCGTCCTTCTCGTCCGGGCTGGACGCGGTGATCGCGCTCGCCGGCACCACCCAGAGCGACACGCCTTCCTGGCGGCGGGTGTAGAGGTCACGGGCGTTGCGCAGGGCCATCTCGGCGTCGGGGGCGTGCAGGCTGCCCACGTGCGTGTGCGCCAGCCCGCGCCGGGCCCGGACGAAGACCTCCCAGAGGGGGGTGGTGTGCTGGCTCATGCCGCGACCTTCTCCTTGCTTACCTGCTTGGCCGCGTACGCCGCGGCGGCCTCGCGTACCCAGGCGCCCTCGGCGTGGGCGCGACGACGGTGCTCCATCCGCTGCCGGTTGCACGGCCCGTCGCCGGTGATGACCCGCATCAGCTCGTCGTAGTCGGGCTGGGTGAAGTCGTACGCCTGACGTTCGTCGTTCCAGCGCAGGTCGGGATCGGGGATGGTCAGCCCGAGCACCTCGGCCTGGCCGACGCACATGTCCACGAAGCGCTGCCGCAGCTCGTCGTTGGAGAAGCGCTTGATCTTCCACGCCATCGACTGGGCGGAGTGGGTGGAGTCGCTGTCCGGCGGGCCGAACATCGCCAGCGACGGGTACCACCAGCGGTCCAGCGCGTCCTGAGCCATCGCCTTCTGGGCCGGGGTGCCGTGCGCCAGGGTGTGCAGGATCTCGTAGCCCTGCCGCTGGTGGAACGACTCCTCCTTGCAGACCCGGATCATCGCTCGCGCGTACGGGCCGTAGGAGCAGCGGCAGAGCGGGACCTGGTTGACGATCGCCGCGCCGTCCACCAGCCATCCGATGGCACCGACGTCGGCCCAGGTGAGGGTGGGGTAGTTGAAGATCGAGCTGTACTTCTGCCGGCCTTCGAGCAGCAGGTCGACCAACTCGTCCCGGCTGATGCCGAGGGTTTCCGCCGCGGCGTAGAGGTACAGACCGTGGCCGGCCTCGTCCTGGACCTTGGCCAGCAGGATCGCCTTGCGCTTGAGCGACGGGGCGCGGCTGATCCAGTTGCCTTCCGGCTGCATCCCGATGATCTCGGAATGCGCGTGCTGGGCGATCTGGCGGATCAACGTCCGCCGGTACGCCTCGGGCATCCAGTCACGCGGTTCGATCTTCTGGTCGGCGTCGACGACCTCCGCGAAGTAGGCGGCCAGGTCGACGTCCTGACCCGGGGTGCCCCGGTCTCGTTCCGCGGCAGCACGCAGCGCCGCCTCTGCCGCTTCGACCTCGCCGAGCAGGCCGCCGGGCGCGTCCTCGCCCGGGAAGTCATTGCCATACATGCCCTAAGTGTTACAGCTGGCCGCTCAAGAAACCAGAGGGTGTCACAGAAATGCGAAGCGGCATCGAGCTACGCAGCGACCACGAAAGGTGACGGTCAGCAGCTATGACTTGCCTCACAAATTTCCCAATAAATGAGCGCAAGAGGCTCACAACCGTTCGTTAACCCGCCTTCGTCGCCGGTTGGCCGGTGTCGAAACCTGGCAACCCGTCGATCCGCACGTAGACTTCGCACGTCACACCGATCGGCTGGTGGCAAATCGCCGACCAGAAGAGGGCCAGAGTCCCCCGGCCCGCAGGCGACCCAGGCCGGTCAGTCCTGGCAACAAGCCGGCCCCCCGGCCTGACATCTGGAGCTCACCCGCTCATGCGACCCCGCGTGGCCATGGTGTTCGCCGTCACAGCACTGGTGCTCGGCGGCGTCATGCTGGTGCCCGCCGCGTACGCCCGGCTCTCTGCCGGGACGGGCGACGGCGCGGTCGCCAGCGTCGCTGCACCCACCCCGGAACCCCCGCCACCACCGACCCTGGCGCCGGCCAAGGTATCGGTGAACTTCAAGGGGGAGTTCTTCTCCTGGGCACTCATGGATCGTGAGACGGGCAAGATCTCCGGCTCGAAGAACATGGCCGCGACCAGTTCCACCGAGTCCATGCTCAAGGCCTGGATCGTCGCCGACTACCTACGCCAGTTGGGCGACAAGGAGCCGTCGGCAGCCCTGAAGAAGGCCTCCAGCCTGGCCATCCGGGACAGCGACGACGATGCGACGAACGCCGTCTACCGTGCCGCCGGGGGCTCCTACGCGGTGCCGGCCGGCGGGCAGCCCGGACCGGTGGTCAAGCGGGCAATCAAGATCTGCGGCCTCACCGACACCAAGCGCGGAAACGTTCCCGGCTACGAGGGCTGGTGGAGCTTCACCCGGATGTCGCCCCGCGACGCCGTCCGCCTCGGTGACTGCATCGCCGACGGCAAGGCCGCCGGTCCCAAGTGGACCAAGTGGTTGCTCGCCGAGATGAGCAAGGTACGCGGCAGCACCGCCGCCAAGGATCAACAGGAGCGCTCCGGCGGCGGCCGGTGGGGCATCGTCGACGGCCTGCCCGAGTCGATCCTCAGCCAGGGTCCGGTAAGCATCAAGAACGGCTGGACACCGCTCAGCTATGACGGCAACTGGCACGTCAACTGCCTTGCGGTGACCGAGAAGTGGAGTCTTGCGGTGATGCTTCGCTATCCGTACAGGCAAGGGCTCGACTACGGCTCGGACGTCTGCGCGAGCGTGACGACGCAGCTGGTCACCCCGCAGCCCGGCGGTGCCATCAAGGTGCCCCAGCAGCCGATCGGCAAGCTCTGATGGCCGGCCACAGCCGCCGCCGCGCACGTACGACGTCGCGATTACGTCTCGTCGCCATCACCTCCGTCCTGGTCGGTTTGGTCCTGATCTCCTTACGACTGCTGCCCGGCTCGCCGTTCGAATCCACCGCCGCCGCGCAATGGGGACAGGCAGGATCATCGGACAGCCGCGGCAGCGACCTGACCGATCGCAGCACCCGACCCCCGCCGCCCTCCGCCAGCCCCACACCGCCGCGCGAGCCGCTGCCGTTCGAGGCGAAAGAGCTCGACCTCGACATCGACGGCTGGTACGCCTGGAGTGTGCTGGACCGCCGGTCGGGCGAGATCATCGGCTCGGACAACATGGACGAGACCAGCACCACGGCTTCCCTGATCAAGTCCTGGATCGTCGCCGACTTCCTGCGCCGCAGTGACGACGCCGGGCAGACCCCGAGCGACGCGAAGCTGGCCGACCTGACGAAAATCATCAGGGACAGCGACAACGAACGCACCCAGGCGCTGTACACGCAGATCGGCGAATCCGCCTCGATCAAGCGCCTGCTGTCCACCTGCGACCTGACCGACAGCAAGGTCTCCAGCGACCTCGGGTGGAGCCGCACCGAGCTGTCACCCCGGGACGTGGCCCGACTCGGCAACTGCATCGCCGACGGCCGGGCCGCCGGCCCCACCTGGACGAAGTGGCTGCTCAACGAGATGCGACTGGTACGCGGTGCCGGTGACTTCGGCATCCGCAAGGCGTTCCCGGCCGCCGAGGCCAAGAAGATCGCCATCAAGAACGGCTGGGTCGACCGGGTGCAGGAGCAGGAGATCCACGTCAACTGCCTGGCCATCGGCGACACCTGGACGATGGGCGTCATGCTCCGCTACCCCATCGACAAGGGCTGACAACTGCTGGCGTGTCGGTCGTCATTAGTGCTCAATAGTTGTCTATAG
>NZ_PNOZ01000126.1:0-10286 GCF_002879555.1 Verrucosispora sp. ts21
GGTGGGGGCGGGGTGCGACACGCCGAGTGGGGGATACCGGGGGTGTCAGGTGGTGGCAGCGGCGATGATGGCGCTGTGGGGGAGGCGCGGGGAGACAGCGGCGGGGCGGACGACGGTCGGCGGCGGCGGACCGGTGGTGTGGCGCCTGGTGCGGGTGCGGCGGCTGGTGCGGCGAAGGCGGGCGCGGTGGCGGAGGCTGGGCGGGTGGCTGAGGCCGAACGGACCGGGGACACGGTACGGGCGGCGGGATCGACCACCAGCGGTGCCGGGCGTACGGCCGGGGCGGGTGCGCCGGGGCCGGTGACGCCCGGTGGGCCGTGGCATGGACTTGACGCCTTGGGCGGCCTGGCCGCGTTGCAGGGCCTGCTGGCCCGGCCGCTGGCCTCGTACCATCTGCTGCTGGCCAGCACGGGGCTGCTGCTGCTGATCGGCCTGACCATGGTCTTCTCGGCCACCAGCGTGCGCGACTACGCGGCGGGCGGCAACGCCTCGGCCTCGCTGGTCAAGCAGGCGATCTTCGCGGTGATCGGCATCGTGGCGTTCTGGGTCTGCCAGCGCCTGCCGGCACGCACCTACCGGGCGTTGGGGCGGCCGGTGCTGGCCATCGCGGTGGGACTGCTGGTGCTGTTGAACCTGCTTGTGGCGTACGGGCGGTTGACCGGCGCTGAGGCGAGGATCGGGCCGCTGGAGGCCGAGCTGCTCGGGCTGTACGTCGGTGGCCTCGGGCTGCAGCCCTCGGAGTTGGCGAAGTTCGCGCTGGTGCTGTGGGGGGCGTACGTGCTGGCCCGCAAGGGCGCGGCGCTGGGCTGGTGGCGGGAGTTGGCCACCCCACTGTTCCCGGTGGTGGGCCTGATGTTCGTCCTGGTCGGCTACAACGACCTGGGCAGCATGCTCTGTCTGATGGCGCTGGTCATCGGCCTGCTCTGGGCGGCCGGGGTGCGACTGCGGGTCTTCGCCACGCTCAGCGCGATCGGCCTGGCCGGCATCGGCCTGCTGGTGGCGGTGGCCTCCCTCGGCGCTGGTTCCGGGGTCCGGGGTGAGGAGAACTACCGACTGCAACGACTGACCATGTTCGTCAGCCCTCCGCCGCTGGAGCAGTGCCGGGAGCAACTCTGCTACCAGATGGTGCAGGCCCGGTACGCCATCGCCAACGGCGGCTGGTTCGGCACCGGGCTGGGGCAGGGGCGCAGCAAGTGGGACTGGCTGCCGGCGGCCGAGAACGACTTCATCTTCGCGGTGATCGCCGAGGAACTCGGCGTGGTCGGCTGCGCCGTGGTGGTCACCTTGTTCGCCGTGCTGGCCTACACCGGCCTGCGGATCGCCCGACGGGTCGACGATCCGTTCCGGCGGCTGGCGGCAGCGGGCGTCACCGCCTGGCTGATCGGGCAGGCCTTCATCAACATCGGCGGCGTGATCGGCCTGCTGCCATTGACCGGCGTACCGCTGCCGTTCATCTCGGTCGGCGGCAGCGCGCTTGTCGTGACCCTCGCGGCGGTCGGCATGCTGGCGTCCTTCGCCCGTGCGGAACCCGATGCGGCCCGAGCCCTGCATGCCCGCCCGCCCGCCCGATGGGTCCGACTAGTGTGGGCTCCGTTGCCGCCGCTTCCCGGCCGGCGTCGCCGTGCGGCGTCGCCGCCGGCTGCCCGAGGATCCGTACCCCGGGCCCGCAAGCGGCGTGCGGACGACCAGGCCGCACCGCGTGGCGCCCGGGACGGCCGGGGTCGCAGTGGGTCGGTGGCGAGCGAGAGGAGACGTTGATGGGTCCGCTGCGTTCGGTGGTGCTCGCGGGCGGTGGCACCGGGGGACACATCTACCCGTTGCTCGCCTTCGCCGACTGCCTACGCCGACACGACCCCGGCGTCCGGATCACCTGTCTCGGCACACCGAAGGGCCTGGAGAATCAGCTGATCCCGCCCGCCGGCTACGACCTGCGCAACATCCCGGCGTACCAGCTCCCTCGGTCGATCAACATGAACCTGGTCCGTACCCCGGGCCGGATGTGGACCGCGGCCCGCGCCGCGGGCAAGGTCATCGACGAGGTACGCGCCGAGGTGGTCGTCGGCTTCGGCGGGTACGTCTCCGTGCCGGCGTACCTGGCCGCCTGGCGGCGGGAGCTGCCGATCGTGATCCACGAGGTGAACGTGCCGCCGGGGGTGGCCAACCGGCTGGGCATGAAGTTCACCAAGAACGTGGCGGTGGGCTTCCCCCACCAGCCCGCCCAGGCCGAGTCGTTGCGGGAGGCGCGGGTGGTCGGTGTGCCGCTGCGGCGCAACATCGCCGGGCTGGACCGGGTGGCCATGCGTGGCGCGGCCCGCGCCCACTTCGGGCTCCGCCCGGATCTGCCGGTGCTCTTCGTCGCGGGCGGCTCGCAGGGCGCGCGGTCGATCAACCTCGCGGTGGCCGGTGCGGCAAAGGAGTTGGCCCGCAACGGCATCCAGGTGTTGCACGTGATGGGAGCCCGCAACGAGCCGGTGCCGATTCCGACCGACCTGCCGGTGCCGTACGTGACCCTGCCGTACCTGTCCGACATGGACGCCGGGTACGCCGCCGCCGACCTGATGCTCGGCCGGGGCGGTGCGATGACCTGCGCGGAGGTGGCGGCCATCGGCCTGCCCACCATCTACGTGCCGTACCCGCACAGCAACCAGGAGCAGAAGCGCAACGCGCTGCCGGTGGTCGAGGCCGGCGGCGGCCTGCTGGTCGACGACAGCGAGCTCACCCCGGACTGGCTGGAGCGTACGGTGATCCCGCTGATCCGCGACCCGCAGCGGCTGCACGCGATGGGCACCGCCGCCGCGGCCTACGGCCGCCGCGATGGCGACGAGGCCCTGCTCAACTTCGTCTACGAGGCGGTGTCCCAATGAAGACGTTCAGTCCGGCGGGTACGTTGACGGCGGAGGATCTGGGTCACATCCACCTGATCGGGGTGGGTGGGGTCGGCATGAGCGGCCTGGCCCGGTTGTTCCTCACCCGGGGGCTGCCGGTCTCCGGCAGCGAACTGCGCGAGTGGCCGTCGCTGGCCGGGCTGCGGGCGCTCGGCGGGACCATCCACATGACGCACGAGCCGGCCAATCTCGACGGTGTCGACACGGTGGTCTACTCCTCGGCCATCCCGGCCGATCACCTGGAGATGGTCGAGGCGCGTCGGCGTGGCCTGCGGGTCCTGCACCGCTCGGAGGCCCTGGCCGCCGCGATGACCGGCCGGCGTACGGTGGCGGTCGCCGGCACGCACGGCAAGACCAGCACCACGTCCATGGTCACCATGGTGTTCCAGCAGGCGGGTGCCGATCCGTCCTTCGTGATCGGTGGCGAGATCTCCGAGGTGGGCTCGGGTGCGCATCACGGCACCGGTGAGTACTTCGTGGTCGAGGCGGACGAGAGCGACAGGTCCTTCCTCATCTACCGGCCGTTCGTCTCGATCGTGACGAACATCGAGGCGGATCACCTGAACACCTACGGCGACCTGGCCAATCTGGAGGCCACCTTCGCCGAGTTCGCCCGGCTCACCGATCCGGACGGCTTCATCATCACCTGCGCCGACGACGCGGGCGGGCGGCGGCTGGCCGCCGCGCTGCGGGCGGAGGGGCGGCGGGTCTACACCTACGGCGAGTCCGCCGACGCCGACCTGCGGCTCAGTGAGATGGCCTCCTCGGCGCGGGGTGTGCGCTACCTGGCCCACATCGACGGCCGCTCGCTCGGTGAGTTCCGGATGCCGGTGCCCGGCCGGCACATGGCCCTCAACAGCGCCTCGGCGGTGCTGGCCGCGTACCTGCTGGAGTTGCCGCTGGAGGCGGCGGAGGCGGCGCTGGCGGCGTTCCCCGGCGTGCGTCGGCGGTTCGAGCGCAAGGGCGTCGCCGACGGTGTCCTCGTCTACGACGAGTACGCCTACCATCCGACCTCGATGACCCTGGCGCTGCAGACGCTGCGCGAGGTGGCCGGCGAGGGGCGGCTGCTCGTCGTTTTCCAGCCCTACCGGCTCTACCGGACCCGCGACCTGCAGTCGGAGATCGCCGAGGCGTTGGCGATCGCCGACGAACTGGTGTTGCTGGAGGTCTTCGGCCCGGGTGAGCAGCGCGGCCCGGGGGAGGGGTCGGCGGCGCTGATCGAGGCGGTGGCGTTGCCGGCGGAGCGGAAGGTCTTCGTCGATTCCTGGGACGCCGCGCCGGCGGAGGTGGCCCGTCGGGCCCGCCCCGGCGACGTCGTGGTGACCATGGGTGCCCCGCCGATCTCGCTGATGGGTGACGAGTTGCTTGCCGCGTTGACGGCGCGTACCGCCGATCCGCAGCAGGCGGCCGGCACGGTGGCCGGTGGGTTGGCCGGCGGATCGACGAGCATCGGCGGGACCGTTCCCGACACCGCCGCGCGCAACAGTGCGGCGCCTGTGGCGGAATGAGTCCCGGTCCGGCTCGCGGGCGCGGTACCGGCGTCGACGGCGGCGGCGGGTGGCGTCCGGCCCGCCAGTGGCAGTTGGTGCGCGCCGGCCGGGACGCGGTGCCCGCCTCCACCCGACGGTTCATGGCGCGGGCCCGGCGTCGCCGGATGCGGGCGGCGCTGCCGTGGGCGGTGGTCGGCGGTGTGCTCGCCGTGGCCGCCCTGGTGGCGTGGGTGCTGCTGGGCACCGGTTTGTTCGGCGTACGCGAGGTGCGGGTGGAGGGCGCCGAGCTGGTGAGCGCCGTGCAGGTACGCAACGCCGCCGGGGTGCTCGACGGTGCCCCGCTGGCCCGGGTGGATCTGGCCGAGCTGGCCGATCGGATCGGCACCCTGCCGCCGGTGGAGCGGGTGACGGTGCACCGCGACTGGCCGGACGCGCTGGTGGTGCGGCTCACCGAACGTACTCCGGTGGCGGTGGTGCCACGCGGGGAGCAGTTCGTGGTGGTCGACGCCGCCGGGGTGGCGTTCCGCACGGTGTCGGAGCGCCCGGCGGGTCTTCCGATGATCCGGCTGGCCGAGCCGGGACCGGACGATCCGGCGACGGACGCCGGTCTGGAGGTGCTCGGCGCGCTCACCCCCGAGTTGCGCGAACAGCTGGTCGAGATCACCGTCGAGGGTCTGGCCCGGATCAGCGTACGGCTGCGGGGCGATCTGACGGTTTTCTGGGGAGATGCGACCCGGGGTACGGACAAGGCCCGCGTCGCCACCGCCCTGCTCGATCAGGACGCCACCCGCATCGACGTCAGCGCGCCGGACGTGGTCACCTTCCGGTGAGCCGTTGATCAGGTTGTGACGCTTGGCGCTCCCTCCGGCGACACGCCGGTAAGGTCCTTGGCTCATCGCTCGGCTGCGCCTACGTTGCCCGAAAGAGGATCAGTGGTTGACATAACTGTAACCCTCTAGTAGAGGGTGAGGGTTTACCCCCTCGACCTCGCTGGTGACAGTCGCGTCGACCATGGGTCTGGCCGCGCCGTAACCGGTCGGGGAGTAGCCAATCTCGAAGGGAAGGACCGGAGATGACACCTCCGCACAACTACCTGGCGGTCATCAAGGTCGTCGGCATCGGGGGCGGCGGCGTCAACGCCGTCAACCGGATGATCGAGGTTGGGCTCAAGGGCGTCGAGTTCATCGCGATCAACACTGACGCGCAGGCGTTGCTGATGAGCGACGCCGACGTCAAGCTCGATGTCGGCCGTGAACTGACCCGGGGGTTGGGCGCGGGCGCCAACCCGGACGTCGGCAAGAACGCCGCCGAGGACCACCGCGACGAGATCGAGGAGGTGCTCAAGGGCGCCGACATGGTCTTCGTGACCTGCGGCGAGGGTGGCGGCACCGGCACCGGCGGCGCGCCCGTGGTGGCAAACATCGCCCGTAAGTTGGGCGCGCTGACCATCGGCGTGGTGACCCGTCCGTTCTCCTTCGAGGGCAAGCGGCGGCAGGTGCAGGCCGAGGCGGGCATCGACGAGCTGCGCAACCAGTGCGACACGTTGATCGTCATCCCGAACGACCGGCTGCTGGCGCTCGGGGACCGCAACATCAGCATGATGGACGCGTTCCGCACCGCCGACCAGGTGCTCCTCTCCGGTGTCCAGGGCATCACCGACCTGATCACCACCCCGGGTCTGATCAACCTGGACTTCGCCGACGTCAAGAGCGTGATGAGCGGCGCGGGCAGCGCGCTGATGGGCATCGGCAGCGCCCGCGGGGAGAACCGGGCCGTCGAGGCGGCCGAGGCGGCCATCTCCAGCCCGCTGCTGGAGCAGAGCATGGACGGTGCCCGTGGGGTGCTGCTCTCCATCGCCGGTGGATCCGACCTGGGCCTGTTCGAGATCAACGACGCGGCGCAGCTGGTCACGGACGCGGCGCACCCGGACGCCAACATCATCTTCGGTGCGGTCATCGACGACGCGCTCGGCGACGAGGTGCGGGTGACCGTGATCGCGGCGGGCTTCGACGGTGGCACGCCCGCCTACAAGGCGGCCGAGCCGGCCCGCAAGACCAACCAGAACCAGCCCGCGCAGCCGAGCACGCCGGTCGTGCCGTCGCCGGCCACCCCCGTGACGCCGCAGTCGCCACGCCGGGTGCTCTTCGACGACGTCGACGTGCCCGACTTCCTGAAGAACGGCTCCTGAGTACCGACCATGACCGACAGCGCCTCTCTGGTGCGTCCCGACCGGCGTGCCGAACTGGCCGCCGGGCTGGCGCGCGTACGGACCCGGATCGCCGACGCCTGTGCCGCGGTCGGCCGGGACCGGACCGAGGTGACCATGATCGCGGTCACCAAGACCTACCCGGCGGCCGACGTGATCGCGTTGGCCGGGCTCGGCGTGACCGACGTCGGGGAGAACCGCGACCAGGAGGCGGCGCCGAAGGCCGAGCAGGTCGCCCTGGCCGGGGTCGCCCCGCGCTGGCACTTCATCGGCCGGTTGCAACGCAACAAGGTCAAGTCGGTGGTCCGGTACGCCGATGTGGTCCAGTCCGTCGACAGCGTCCGGTTGGCGTCCGCTCTGGACGCGGCCACGACCGGCCGTCGAGACCGGCCGCTTGAGGTGTTCGTGCAGGTCAGCATCGACGGCGACCCGAGCCGGGGCGGGTCGGTGGCGGACTGCGCCGACCCGGACATCGGGCTGGGGCCGGTCACCGCCGCGGTGGCCGCCTCGGCGGGACTGCGGCTGGCCGGGCTGATGGCGGTGGCACCGCTGGGTTGGGAGCCGGAGCGGGCCTTCGCGCGCCTGGCCACCATCGCCGAGACGGTGCGCGCCGAGCATCCACAGGCCGTCGGGCTGTCGGCCGGGATGAGCGGTGATCTGGAGGCGGCGATCGGCCACGGCGCGACACATGTCCGCGTCGGCAGCGCGTTGCTCGGAATGCGTCCCACGCTGCGGTAGCCTGGCCGCGAGGGAAGCAAATTACATCAGTGTTGTTTGTGGGAGCGGCCTTACCGGCGACCGGGGGGCGTGACGTGCAACGCGAATTGTGCGTCAGGGGATTGCCGTTCCGGTCCGGTGGGCAGGAGTGGTCCACTCGCGACAGGCGACACGTACGGGGGCGTGTGCCGCACGGCGGACGGGAAGGGCGCGGGGATGGGTGCACTGCGCAAGGCGGGGGTCTGGCTCGGACTTGTCGAAGAGGACGACGAGCGGGCCTATGACGACGGTGGCTACGACAAGGGTGGCTACCGCGAGTCGCGCTACCGGCAGAGCCGGTATGCCGAGGAATTCGCCGACGAGGTGGACGACGAGGTGGACGAGCCGCCCGCGCCTCGTCCGCGCATCGGCGACCGGGGGCGGCTCGGCGAGCGCTCCGGCGGCCGGCTGAGCGAGTCCGAGCGACTGGACTCCGAGCGCCCGGAGCGGGTCGAGCGGTCCAGCGTGCGCTCGATCACCCGGTCGACGGGGGAGCAGTCCGGCGCGCTGACGTACCACACCCGGGACAACCTGGCGTTGGCGCCGCAGGCGCAGCCCCGCGAGCGGGCCGTGGTCCAGGAGGAGGAGCAGCGTTACCAGATCACCACGCTGCACCCCACCACCTACCGGGAGGCCCGCACCATCGGCGAGCACTTCCGGGACGGCGTTCCCGTGATCATCAACCTCACCGAGATGGATGAGGCGGATGCCCGCCGTCTGGTTGACTTCGCCGCCGGGCTGGCGTTCGGGCTGCGCGGTACGATCGAGCGCGTGACCAACCGGGTGTTCCTGCTCTCGCCGGCCAATGTCCAGGTCACCGCGGAGGACAAGGCCAAGATTGCCGAGGGCGGGTTCTTCAGCCTGAGTTGACCCGCCCGACCCGAGGGACGTCGCCTGCCGTGTTGTCGATCTTGCTACAGGTGCTCTACCTGATCACCTATATCTTCCTGATCATTCTCCTTGCCCGGTTCGTCCTGAGCGCGGTCCTGCAGTACGGGCGGCGCTGGCAGCCTGGTCGCGGAGCATCGGCCGGACTGGAATCCGTGTGGAGCGTCACTGATCCCCCGCTCTGGGCGTTGAGGCGTGTGATCCCTCCGCTGCGAATTGGTACCGTGAGCATCGACCTGGCCTCCCTTGTGCTCCTGGTTATCCTGTTCGTGCTGATGAGGTTTGTGTTAGAGCCGGCGATCTTCAGGACCGCCTGATGACCGACGCGCTATCGCGGCCGCAACTGACCCGAGGAGTTTCGATGCCGCTGACCCCGGCCGACGTCCACAACGTCGCCTTCAAGAAGCCGCCGATCGGTAAGCGGGGCTACGACGAGGAGGAGGTCGACGCCTTCCTGGACGAGGTCGAGCGCGAACTCGCCCGTCTGATCGAGGAGAACAACGAACTGCGCGCCCAGGTGGAGCGCGGGGGACGGGGCGGTGCCCCCGCCGGTCCCGGCGGTGACGCCCGCCTGGCGGCCGAGCTCAACGACGTCAAGGCCCAGCTCGACCGGGTGCAGCGCGACAAGGCCGCCGCCGAGCAGGCCGCCCGCGCGATGCAGGCCGAGCTGGAGCAGGTGCGCGCCGCGACCGGTGGCGCCGTGCCGGGCGGTGACGGCGAGCAGCAGGCGCTGCGGGTGCTGATGATGGCCCAGCGGACCGCCGACGACCACGTCTCCGACGCTCGTCGTGAGGCCGACCAGCTGCTCTCCGAGGCCCGTTCCAAGGCCGAGGAGGTCACCCGCGAGGCCCGCGCCAAGGCCGACGCGCTGGAGCGCGACGCCCGGCAGCGGCACCAGGAAGCCATGGGTGGCCTCGACGCCAAGCGCACCGCGCTGCAGAAGCACATCGAGGAGCTCAAGCAGTTCGAGCGCGAGTACCGTACCCGTCTCAAGGCCTACCTGGAGAGCCAGCTGCGCGACCTCGACGGTCGTGGCCAGGGCCTGGAGGTGGAGATGACCCGTGGGGAAGGCACCCGCGCGGCCGGCAACGGGCTGGCCGCCGCAGGTCTCGCCGGCTCCTACGGCGGGGGCCGTTCCGGGGCACTCGAGGCCGGTCGCTGAACCGGGCGGCGGCCGTCACGGCGGTCGCTTGCCCTGCCTCATCGTCTACGACGCGACGGGGGTGAGCCGTGATCGTCATAAGTCTCGCGCTCATCCTCGTCGCGGTGGCGCTGCTGGTGCTCGGCCTGGCCGGCGGATCCAGCCTGTTGCTGGTCGTCTCGATAGGTGCCAGCCTGCTGGCTGCGGTGGCGTTGGTCGCCGGCGCCCGCCAGGCGGCTGCCGCCCGGTCCACGACCCAGCGGGATCCGGCCGGTGGCCCGTCGGTCACCATTCCGGCGCAGCATGTCCCACCGACCACGAACGCCGGCGCATCCGGGTGGCGGCAACCACCCGGCTCGCCGGCGGGCGCGGCGCCGGGGACCAACGCCGGCACGGCGGAGGCGTACGACGACGAGCCCGCCGCGCAGGAGGTCACCCCGGAGCAGGCCGTCCTGGTGTCCCGGCTGTCCGACGAGGTCCGGGTGGTCGACGGTCGGCCCCGCTATCACCTGGACGAGTGTGCGCATCTGGTCGGGCGGGACCACGAGCCGCTGCCGGTTGCCGAGGCGGTCGAGTTGGGCTTCACCCCGTGCGCGAACTGCGCGCCCGACACCACTCTGTTGTCGCAGTCCGGACGGCGCTGACCTGATCCGATGGCCGACGACACGTTCACTGTCGCCGTCCGGGTGAAGCCGGGGGCGTCCCGTGCCCGGGTGGGTGGCCGGTACGACGGCCCGTACGGCCCAGCCCTGGTCATCGCGGTCAACGCCCCTGCCGTCGACGGCCGGGCCACCGAGGCGGCCCGCCGCGCCCTGGCCGAGGCACTGGGCGTCCGCCCCGCCACGGTCTCCCTCCGCACCGGCGCAGCCAGCCGCGACAAACTCTTCCAGATCACCCCAGCCCCCCCAACCCTCGCCACC
>NZ_PNOZ01000127.1:0-10236 GCF_002879555.1 Verrucosispora sp. ts21
GGCGACGTCCGTGGTCGACCCGACCAAGTCCGGCTCGGCCACGGTCAGCCTGACCCCCTCTACGCGCCGATCTTGCACTTTTGGTCGCCATAATCGCCGTATTTGCGGTGATTCATCCCGACCAAAGGTGCAAGATCGACGCGCCGTCAGGTGCGAGGGCGTGGCGGGGGAGGGTGGGGAGGGTGAGCTGGCCCCGGGAGCAGGTGTGCTTCCGGGGCCAGCGGTGGTCTTGCGGTTGGGGTGGGACTCAGGGGGTGGCGGAGGCGTTGGCGGCGATCTCGGGGAGGTCGGCGGGGCCGGGATCGGCGGCCGGCGGGGGAGTGCTGGCGGGGTTCTGGGCGGCGGCGCGGACGGCGGCGGCGACCGCCGGGGACACCCGGGAGTCGAAGACGCTCGGCACGATGACCGTCGCGTTGAGCTTCTCCTCGCCGACCACGTCGGCGATGGCCTGGGCGGCGGCGATCGCCATCTCCTCGGTGAACTCCTCGGCGTGCGCGTCGAGCATGCCGCGGAAGACACCGGGGAAGGCGAGCACGTTGTTGATCTGGTTCGGCTGGTCGGAGCGGCCGGTGGCCACCACGGCGGCGTGCTTGCGCGCCTCCCGAGGGTCGACCTCCGGGTCCGGGTTGGCCAGCGCGAAGACGATCGAGTCCTTGGCCATCCGGGCGATGTCGTCGCCGGTGAGCAGGTTCGGCGCGCTCACGCCGATGAAGACGTCGGCACCCTCCAGCGCCCCGGGCAGGTCACCCGAGTAGCCGTCCCGGTTGGTGTTCTCGGCCAGCCACTGCCAGGCCGAGTTGAGGTCGGGCTGGCCGCGGTGCAGGGCGCCCTGGCGGTCGTACGCGATGACGTCGCCGACGCCCTGACGCAGCAGCAGCTTCATGATCGCGGTGCCCGCCGCGCCGGCGCCGGAGACGACCACCCGGACGTCCGCGAGGCGCTTGCCCACCACCCGCAGCGCGTTGGTCAGCGCGGCCAGCACGCAGATCGCGGTGCCGTGCTGGTCGTCGTGGAAGACCGGGATGTCCAGCGCCTCACGCAGCCGGGCCTCGATCTCGAAGCAGCGCGGCGCGGCGATGTCCTCCAGGTTGATCCCGCCGTACGCGGGCGCGATCGCCTTCACGATGGCGACGATCTCGTCGGTGTCCTGGGTGTCGAGGACCACCGGCCAGGCGTCCACCCCACCGAAGCGCTTGAACAGGGCCGCCTTGCCCTCCATCACCGGCAGCGAGGCGGCCGGGCCGAGGTTGCCCAGCCCCAGCACCGCCGAGCCGTCGCTGACCACGGCCACGGTGTTGCGCTTGATGGTCAGTCGGCGGGCGTCGGCCGGGTTGTCGGCGATGGCCTGGCAGACCCGCGCCACCCCCGGGGTGTACGCGCGGGACAACTCGTCCCGGGTGCGCAGCGCGACCTTCGGGCTCACCTCGATCTTGCCGCCGAGGTGCAGCAGGAAGGTGCGGTCGGAGACCTTGCGCACGTCCACGCCGTCGAGCGCCCGCAGCGCGTCGACCACCTGGTCGGCGTGCCCGGCGTCGGCGGTGTCGCAGGTGAGGTCCACGATCACGTGGTTCGGGTCGGAATCGACCACGTCCAGTGCGGTGACGATCGCCCCGGCCTCTCCCACCGAGGTGGTGAGACGGCCGATAGAGGAGGCATCGGCTGGCACGGCGATCCGGACCGTGATCGAGAATCCGGCACTGGGCAGTCGGGTGATGGCCACGCAGGTCCTTCCGTCGGCGCTGAACGGCTCGTGGCATTTCTACCCGCCCTGCCTGGGCGTCTGGCAGCCGCCCCCACTTTGGGCCCTTTGTGTGCAGGGCATATTGCGGGTGCGATCGGTGTTGTCACATGACAGGATTGCTCAGTAACGCTCAGATCGGACCCAGGAGAGACGCTTGCGAGACCAGGAGACCCACGTTTCCAACGACGAATTCGAAACCACCACCGGGGAGTACGAACTCTCCGAGCGGCAGGCGTTGCGACGGGTCCCCGGCCTCTCCACCGAGCTGACCGACGTCACCGAGGTCGAATACCGGCAGCTTCGGCTGGAGCGGGTGGTGCTGGTCGGGGTCTGGACCGAAGGCACCCAGGCCGACGCGGACAATTCCCTCACCGAGCTGGCCGCGCTGGCGGAGACCGCCGGGTCGCAGGTGCTCGAAGGGCTCATCCAGCGCCGCACCCGGCCCGACCCGGCCACCTACATCGGTCGCGGCAAGGTCGACGACCTCAGCGCGGTGGTCCTCGCCGTCGGCGCCGACACGGTGATCTGCGACGGTGAGCTGTCCCCGTCCCAGCTGCGCAACCTGGAACAGCGCACCAAGGTCAAGGTGGTCGACCGCACCGCGCTGATCCTCGACATCTTCGCCCAGCACGCCAAGAGCAAGGAGGGCCGCGCCCAGGTCGAGCTGGCCCAGCTGGAATACCTGCTGCCCCGGCTGCGTGGTTGGGGTGAGACCCTGTCCCGGCAGACCGGTGGTTCGGGTCGTGGCGGCGGTGCCGGCGGCGGCGTGGGTGTTCGTGGCCCGGGTGAGACCAAGCTGGAGACCGACCGGCGTCGGATCCGCCACCGCATCGCCCGGCTGCGCCGGGAGATCAAGGCCATGAGCACCGTACGCGAGACCAAGAGGTCCCGCCGTACCCGCAACGCGGTTCCCGCGGTCACCATCGCCGGCTACACCAACGCCGGCAAGTCGAGTCTGCTCAACCGGCTCACCGGTGCCGGTGTGCTGGTGGAGGACGCGCTGTTCGCCACCCTGGATCCGACCACCCGCCGCGCCACCACCTCCGAGGGGCGGGTCTACACCCTCTCCGACACGGTCGGCTTCGTCCGGCACCTGCCGCACCAGATCGTCGAGGCGTTCCGCTCGACGCTGGAGGAGGTCGCCGAGGCCGATCTGGTGGTGCACGTGGTCGACGGCACCCACCCGGACCCGCAGGAGCAGGTACGCGCTGTCCGCGAGGTGCTGACCGAGGTGGGCGCCGACCGGCTGCCCGAACTGCTCGTGGTCAACAAGACCGACGCGGCCGACGAGGAGACGCTGCTCCAGCTCAAGCGGATCTGGCCGGAGGCGGTGTTCGTCTCCGCGCACAGCGGGCGCGGCATCGCGGACCTGCGCGCCACCATCGAGCAGCGGCTGCCCCGTCCGGCCGTCGACGTGCGGGTGGTGCTGCCGTACGACCGGGGTGACCTGGTGGCCCGACTGCACCGGCAGGGCGAGGTGCTCAGCACCGCCCACCTGCCGGAGGGGACGATGCTGCACGTACGGGTCAACGAGGCGTTGGCGGCCGAACTGGCCCCGTACCGCGACACGGCGGAGGCGGTCAGCACCGCCCGGTAACGCTGCTACGGCGTCACCCGACGGAAACTTCCGGCATGCGACACTTCTTTCATGCTCCGCACTGTTTCTTCGGTCACGGTGGCACTCGGCCTGCTCGGGGCCACCGTGGCAGTCACGGGTGTCGCCGTGGCGGCGTCGTCGCCCGTCCCCGCCGCGGCAGCCGTCGCGGTGACGGGCCAGGTGGCGGCGGGGCCCCAGACGGTGGTCCCGGCGGCGCTCGGGCCGGCCGTGCTCGGGTCGGCACCACTGACCAAGGCCGGCAAGAAGCAGTGCACCGTCACCGATCCCCGACTGCGGGAGATGTCCGGCCTGGTAGCCACCCGCAGCGGGTACATCGTGATCAACGACAGCACCGATCAGAACGACCGCAAGCAGGTCTTCTACCTGAACAAGGACTGCCAGGTCGTCCGCAACGTGGGCTACACCGGTGCCGGGCCGTTCGACACCGAGGATCTGGCCCTCTCGCCGGACCGGACGAAGCTGTGGATCGCCGACACCGGTGACAACGTCACCAGCCGGGAGCGTCGCGAGCGGGTGGCCGTCTGGAGCATGCCGGTCAATGGCAGCAAGCAGCCGGTCCTGCACCGGCTGTCGTACCCGGACGGCAAGCCCCGCGACGCCGAGGCGTTGCTGATCGGCGACGACAACCTGCCGCTGATCATCACGAAGGTCACCTCCGGCAAGGCCGAGATCTTCACCCCGGACGGCGCGTTGAAGACCGGCGACACCGAGCCGGTGCCGATGAAGAAGCTCGGCGACATCACGTTGCCGAGAACGGACACCGAGAACCCGCTGAGCACCTTCGGCCGCGTCGCGATCACCGGTGCCGCCCGGTCGCCCGACGGCTCCCGGGTGGTGCTGCGCACCTACGCCGACGCCTTCGAGTACGACGTCCAGAACGGCGACATCGTCGGTGCGCTGACCACCGGCACGCCCCGGGTCACCGCGCTGGCCGACCCGTTCGGTGAGGCGATCTCGTACTCCACCGACGGGAAGACCTTCCTGACCGTTTCCGACGCGGGTCACCTGGACGACGACGAGCCGGTCGACATCCTCAGCTACACCCCGTCCACCGAAGGCCCGAAGAACCTGGCCGAGGATCCGGACGCGGCCAAGAAGTCATCCGGCCAGTCGTTCATCGACGGGTTGACCCTCGACGACATCACGTACCTGATCGCCTCGGTGGGCGTACTCGGTGCGTTGCTCGTGGGTGCGGGCATCTACGGCATCCTGCGGGCCCGCAAGCGGCCGGGACCGGCCGGCAAGGGGCGTGGCCGTGACGACGGCCCGAAACCCACAGGCAAGGACGACGACGGCGCGGCCGGCGACCGCGCACGGTCCGGCGGTGTGTACGGCGGCGCAGCGACCGGTGGCGTCTACGGCGGCGGCTCGCCGAACGCCGAGCGACCCGGCCCGGCGCGGCCCGGACCGGTGTACGGGGGACGGGCCAGCGGCAACGGTGCCCGACCGGCCGGTGGTGGCGTCTACGGCGGTGGCGGCCGTGCCGGTGAGGGCGTGCCCGGCTCCGGTGGCCGGGCCGGCGGCGGTCGACCGGCGGGCGGCGGCGTGTACGGAGGTGGCGTACGTCCCGGTGGCGCCGGCCGCGCCGAACCACCCCGTGGCGGCGGCCGCGTCGAACCGCCCCGCGGCGGTGGACGTGCCGAGCCACCCCGACGTGGCGGTGGACCGGCCGATCCGGATTACCACGGTCGGCGCTCCGGTCGTTACCGGGAGGAGAATTCCGAGCCGTACGGTCAGCCGCCCGGCGGCACCTACGGCTACCGGGGCGACCGGTACTGACCCTGCGGCCAGCACCGGTCGGTGTCCTGGGTCAGATCCGGCGCAGCACGGCCACCACGCGACCCATGATGGTGGCGTCGTCGCCGGGAATGGGATCGAAAGCCGGGTTCTGCGGCATCAGCCAGACGTGGCCGTCGCGCCGCCGATAGGTCTTCACCGTCGCCTCGCCGTCGAGCATGGCGGCGACGATCTCCCCGGAGTCGGCGGTCGGCTGCTGCCGGACCACCACCCAGTCGCCGTCGCAGATGGCCGCGTCGAGCATCGAGTCGCCCTTGACCTGGAGCATGAAGACCTCGCCCTCGCCGACGAGCTCGCGGGGCAGCGGGAAGACGTCCTCCATCGACTGCTCGGCGAGGATCGGCCCACCGGCGGCGATGCGGCCGAGCATCGGCACGTACGCCGGGGTGGGGCGCTGCGAGCGGCTCAGCTCGTCGTCGATGTCGCCGGGGGAGCGGACGTCGACCGCGCGTGGCCGATTCGGATCACGCCGCAGGAAGCCCTTCTTCTCCAGCTCCTTGAGCTGGTAGGCGACGCTGGACGGGGAGACCAGCCCGACCGCCTCGCCGATCTCCCGCACGCTCGGCGGGTAGCCGTGCCGCTCCACCCAGGTGCGGATGAAGTCCAGAATGCGACGCTGCCGGGCGGTGAGGTCGGCGGCGGCCGGGTCCGGGAAGGTGTTTGCCACCTGGGTCACCGGGCGAACGGCGGGCTGCGCGGCTCGGGCGCGGGTGACGCTGCGGCGTCGGGTGGGCGGCGGCCCCGCCTCGCTGCTCTGCTGCGGGCTCTGTGGCCGGTTGGCCCGGTCCTGGGTCACGTCCGTCCTCCCTGGTCGGCGCTGGGTGCCTCGGCGGCTCGTGGTGCATGCGGTGGTCTGCCGGGCTGGTCGACCATGGTCACCTCCGGCTGCCCATGACCGTATAGGTGAGATCGGTCATTTTCAAACATCTGTACGAGGTTTCTCCGCGTGTCGACACGCGCAGGCGTGACAGTCGTATGCCTGTTCTGATAAATGATACGTCTTGTCGAACTGGTGTTCGATCGGATGCCTTTTCTGAAGATCAGATCCGGTCGGACGGTAACCGCTGTCGCCGCGCCGCGTTGGGCTCTCGGGTCGCGGTGCGGCGGGGTTGTCGGGTGACGCGCCGGACACGCCGGTCAACTTGACCGCGGTTCGCCAGCGGCATACGGTCAACCCCTAGATGTAGTAGTCACATAGGCGTAACTCGCCTACAGGTTGGGTTCGACTACGGACCGCACTCTCGTACCATCAGGTCGGCGGCCATCCCTGGATGATGGCCCGCCGCGCTGTTGCGTGCCCGGAGGCGGCCATAGGCGTGCCCGTGGTCGATCGAGGAGGTCGGGCGATGCGGTGTCCGTACTGCCGGCATGCCGACTCCCGCGTGGTCGACTCGCGGGAGGCCGACGACGGCCAGCTGATCCGTCGTCGACGCTCCTGCCCGGAGTGCGGCAAACGGTTCACCACCGTCGAAGAGGCGGTGCTCGCGGTCGTCAAGCGCAGCGGGGTGACCGAGCCGTTCAGCCGTACGAAGATCATCGGCGGGGTGCGCAAGGCCTGCCAGGGCCGACCGGTCGACGAGGACTCGATCGCGTTGCTGGCGCAGCGGGTCGAGGAGACCATCCGGGCCAAGGGGGCCGCCGAGATCCCCAGCCACGAGGTGGGGCTGGCCATCCTGGGTCCCCTGCGGGACCTGGACGAGGTCGCCTACCTGCGGTTCGCCAGCGTGTACCGGTCGTTCGACTCGCTCGCCGACTTCGAGCGGGAAATCGAGACGCTGCGGGCCGCCGCACGTGCCCGGCAGGACGCGCAGGCCGAGACGGCCGGCGTCGCCGGCCACACACAGTGAGCTTTCTTCAGTGGTAGTGACAGTCGGATCGCGCGGTGCCGCGCGGACGAGGGGGCGGATGAGATGCCGGGGGATGGCGTGACAACAAGCAGGACACGGAGCAAGGCCGGCGCGGGTCTGAAGGTCGAGCGGGTCTGGACCACCGAGGGCGTGCACCCGTACGACGAGGTCGCCTGGGAGCGCCGCGACGTCGTGATGACCAACTGGCGGGACGGCTCGATCAACTTCGAGCAGCGTGGGGTGGAGTTCCCGGAGAACTGGAGCGTCAACGCGGCAAACATCGTGACCACCAAGTACTTCCGGGGCGCGGTGGGCACCCCGGAGCGGGAGTGGTCGCTGCGGCAGCTGATCGACCGGGTGGTCACCACCTACCGCACCGCCGGTGAGGAGTACGGCTACTTCGCCTCCCCGGCCGACGCCGAGGTCTTCGCCCATGAGCTGACCTGGATGCTGCTGCACCAGGTGTTCAGCTTCAACTCGCCGGTCTGGTTCAACGTCGGCACGCCCTCACCTCAGCAGGTCAGCGCGTGTTTCATCCTGGCCGTCGACGATTCGATGGACTCCATCCTCGACTGGTACAAGGAAGAGGGGCTGATCTTCAAGGGCGGCTCCGGCTCCGGGGTCAACCTGTCCCGGATCCGCTCCTCCCGGGAGCTGCTCTCCTCCGGCGGCACCGCCTCCGGCCCGGTCAGCTTCATGCGCGGCGCGGACGCCAGCGCGGGCACCATCAAGTCCGGCGGCGCCACCCGGCGGGCGGCCAAGATGGTCATCCTCGACGTGGACCACCCCGACATCGAGGAGTTCGTGGTCACCAAGGCGCGCGAGGAGGACAAGATCCGCGCCCTGCGCGACGCCGGGTTCGACATGGACCTGGGCGGCGCCGACATCGTCAGCGTGCAGTACCAGAACGCCAACAACTCGGTACGGGTCTCCGACGAGTTCATGACCGCGGTGGAGAACGGCGGCGGCTTCGACCTGCGGGGTCGGCTCGACGGGCAGACCATCGAGACCATCGACGCGAAGAAGCTGTTCCGCACCATCTCCCAGGCCGCCTGGGAGTGCGCCGACCCCGGCCTGCAGTACGACGACACCATCAACGACTGGCACACCTGCCCGGAGACCGGTCGGATCACCGCGTCGAACCCGTGCTCGGAGTACCTGCACCTGGACAACTCCTCGTGCAACCTGGCCTCGCTGAACCTGATGAAGTTCCTCCGCGCCGACGGCGGCTTCGAGGTGGAGAAGTTCGTCAAGTCGGTCGAGTTCGTCATCACCGCGATGGACATCTCGATCTGCTTCGCCGACTTCCCGACCGAGAAGATCGGCGAGACCACCCGGGCGTACCGGCAGCTCGGCATCGGGTACGCCAACCTCGGTGCCCTGCTGATGGCCTCCGGCCTGCCGTACGACTCGGACCAGGGCCGCTCGCTGGCCGCCGCGATCACCTCGCTGATGACCGGCACGGCGTACCGCCGCTCGGCCGAGCTGGCCGGCATCGTCGGCGCGTACGACGGCTACGCCCGCAACGCCGAGCCGCACAAGCGGGTGATGCGCAAGCACGCCGCCGCCAACGACGAAATCAAGCCCACCGGGACCGTGGCCACCGCGGTGGTCCGCGAGGCCACCAAGCAGTGGACCCAGGGCAACAAGATCGGTGACAAGTTCGGCTGGCGCAACTCGCAGGCCAGTGTGCTCGCGCCGACCGGCACCATCGGCCTGATGATGGACTGCGACACCACCGGCGTCGAGCCGGACCTGGCGCTTGTCAAGTTCAAGAAGCTGGTCGGCGGCGGTTCGATGCAGATCGTCAACCAGACCGTGCCGCGCGCCCTGCGCAGCCTCGGCTACCCCGAGGAGCAGGTCGAGGCGATCGTCGAGCACATCGCCGACCACGGCCACGTGGTGGACGCCCCCGGCCTCAAGCCGGAGCACTACCCGGTCTTCGACTGCGCCATGGGCGAGCGGTCCATCGCCCCGATGGGCCACGTGCGGATGATGGCGGCGGTCCAGCCGTTCATCTCCGGCGCCATCTCCAAGACGGTGAACATGCCGGAGCAGGCCACCGTCGAGGACGTCGAGAAGATCTACTTCGAGGGTTGGAAGCTCGGCCTCAAGGCTCTGGCGATCTACCGGGACAACTGCAAGGTCGGCCAGCCGCTGTCGGTCGCCAAGCCCAACAAGGCCGCCGAGCCGGCCCCGACCACCGCCGTCGCGCCGGTGGTGGAGAAGGTCGTGGAGTACCGCCCGGTGCGCAAGCGGCTGCCGAAGAAGCGCCCCTCGGAGACCATCTCCTTCTCGGTCGGCGGTGCCGAGGGCTACCTCACCGCCTCGTCGTACCCGGACGACGGCCTGGGCGAGGTCTTCCTCAAGATGTCCAAGCAGGGCTCCACCCTGGCCGGGGTGATGGACGCCTTCTCGGTGGCCATCTCCATCGGCCTGCAGTACGGCGTCCCGCTGGAGACGTACGTCAGCAAGTTCACGAACATGCGCTTCGAGCCGGCCGGCATGACCGACGACCCGGACGTGCGGATGGCCGCCTCGGTGATGGACTACATCTTCCGTCGCCTGGCGCTTGACTTCCTGCCGTACGACCGCCGCGCCGAGCTGGGCATCTTCACCGCCAAGGAGCGGGCCGCCCAGTTGGCGGCCGAAGCCGAGGCGGAGGCCAACGGCACGGACCTGACCGCGATGGCCTCGTCCGCGCCGGTGGAGACCAGGCCGGAGGAGCCGAAGGCCGGGCCGATCGCCCAGCCCGCCCAGGAACTCGCCGACGTCGCCGCCGCGAAGCCGGCACCCTCGGTCGGTTCCAGCACCGAACTGCTGGAGGCCGTGATCGGCAAGGCCGCCGACGCACCGCTCTGCTTCACCTGCGGTACGAAGATGCGCCCGGCCGGTAGCTGCTACGTCTGCGAGGGCTGCGGCTCCACCAGCGGCTGCAGCTGACCCAGCCCCCGCCCCAACACCGACCGCCCGGCCTCGCCCTGCGAGACCGGGCGGTCGCTGCACTTCCCCACCCACACCCCCCAGCCCTGCCCACCCTCCCGCGCCGTCCCACACCGTCCCGCCTTCTCCCGCGGCATCCCGCGTCCCCGCCCTTCCCGCGCGGCATCCCGCGTCCTGCCCTTTCCACGCGCCGATCTTGCACTTTCGGTCGCGACAAAAGGTGTACAAGGGTCACTTCGGCGACCAGAACTGCAAGATCGCCGGGCCGGGCAGGGCCGGGCAGGGCGGGG
>NZ_PNOZ01000128.1:0-9761 GCF_002879555.1 Verrucosispora sp. ts21
CGGTGAGACCGGCGATGGCGAGGACGCTCTTACGCAGCATGGTGTTCATGATCAAGCTCCATTCGGGGGTCGGGCGTCACCGACGGGGGGTCGGCAAGGTGACACCAGCGCCGTCATGGCGCACAGAGCATGAGGGGAAAGACTTGGGGGTTTCCGGCGGCGGACCTGAGGTCTTCGCGGCACCGGACCAGGTATAACGACCTGCCGGGGCGGGTCATTCCCGCCGGCCGTGCCATCTGCGTCGGGGATCGTGGCGCTGCATGGGGGATCGTGGCGCGCACGGCCCTGCTCGGTCGGCCACCGGTTACAACGCCGGGCACCCGCTCGGCATTCCGTCCGAGCCGACGTGGCTGAATCCGGCATAACGCTCAAACGGTCGGCACGGATCACAGCCAGGCAGATACGTTCTACAACGGCATGGACGGTACGAACCGGGTGTCCGCGCCGCGAGCGGTGTGCGGACCATCGGGGGACGTCGGCGGCCTAGGGTGGGTACGTGGCCACACTTCTGCTCCTGCGGCACGGACGTACCACCGCGAACGCCGACGGCGGACTGGCCGGTCGGCAACCGGTCGACCTCGACGAAACCGGTCAGGCCCAGGCCACGGCGGTGGGTGAGCGCCTGCGTGCGCTGCCCCTGGCCGCGGTGGTGAGCAGCCCGCTGGTCCGCTGCCGGCGCACCCTCGAACTGGCGCTGCCGCAGGCGTCGCCGGTGCCCGACGACGGACTCATCGAGTGCGGATACGGCACCTGGGAAGGACAGCCGCTGAAGAAGCTGGCAAAGGAGCCGCTCTGGCCCGTGGTGCAGCAGCACCCCAGCGCCGCGGTCTTCCCCGAGGGGGAGTCGATGGCACAGATGGCGGCACGGGCCGTCGCCACGGTACGCGCCTGGGACGCCCGGGTGACCGCCGAGCACGGCCCCGAGGCGGTCTGGCTGGCCTGCAGCCACGGCGATGTGATCAAGGCGATCGTGGCGGACGCGCTCGGCGTACACCTTGATCTTTTTCAGCGGATCGTGGTGGACCCGGCGTCGGTGACCGCGATCCGTTACACCCCGCTGCGCCCGTTCCTGCTGCGCCTCAACGATGTCGGCGGCGACCTGGCCGGGCTGGTCCCGCCGCAGCGTAAGCGGCGTCGGCGGGCCAGCCGGCCCACCGACTCGGACGCCGCGGTGGGCGGTGGGGCCGGAGGGGCCCGGTGAGCCGTCCGGCCCGGACCGACGACGGGCCCGCAAACCGCACGAGCGCACGCGCGGCGGGGCGGGCCGGGGAGCGTACCGGAAATCGGGTCGGTGGGGTGCGCGGTGCCTGGGGCCGCCGGATAGGGTCGTGGGTATGACGCACCAGGTGCACGCCTTCGAGCCGCCGGAGCGGTTCGTCGCCGGGACCGTCGGGCCGCCGGGGGAGCGCACGTTCTTCCTCCAGGCGCGTGGCGGCGGCCGACTGGTAAGCGTCGCGTTGGAGAAGGTTCAGGTCTCCCTGCTCGCCGAGAAGCTGGAGGAGTTGCTCACCGAGGCCCAGCGACGGTTCGGGGTGGAACTACCCGAGGCGCCGGCCTCGGTCGGCGACAACGAGCCGCTGGACACGCCGGTCGACGAGGAGTTCCGGGTCGGCACGCTGGGCCTGGCCTTCGACGCGGACACCGCGACCGTGGTGATCGAGGCGATCGCGGTCGGCGAAGTCGAGGCCGAGATGGAGTTGGGCGAGTCCGAGGAGGACGAGGCCGACGACGTCGAGCCGGACGAGGACCTCGACCGACTCCGGGTGCGGTTGACCCCCGAGGCGACCCGCGAGTTCATCGAACGGGCCCGGCGCGTGGTAAACGCCGGCCGTCCACCCTGCCCACTCTGCGGCCAGCCGCTCGACCCGGCGGGTCACCTCTGCCCCCGAAACAACGGCTATCACCGGTGACGACGTCCGGCGTGACCCCCCGACAGGACGGTGCCGCCGCGATGCGCCTGCTGCGCGACGGTGAGCTGACCGTGGAGGGCCGGCTGGTCGACGCGTCGAACACCACCCTGCGCGGCATTCTCACCCTCGACGGCGCCACCGCCCGCTGCGTGTACAAACCGGTGCGCGGCGAGCGTCCGTTGTGGGACTTCCCGGACGGGACCCTGGCCGGGCGGGAGGTCGCCGCCTACCTGGTGTCCGCGGCCACCGGCTGGGATCTGGTCCCGCCGACCGTGCTGCGGGACGGCCCTTTCGGGCCGGGTTCGTGTCAGCTGTGGATCGACGAACCCGACGACGCCGAGCCGCTTGTCGGGTTCGTCCCGGCCGACGCCGTGCCACCCCGCTGGTTCCCGATCGCCGCGGCCCGCGACGACGACGGCACACCGTACGCCCTGGCCCACGCCGACGACCCCCGGCTGGCCCGACTCGCGGTGCTCGACGCGGTGATCAACAATGCGGACCGTAAGGGCGGCCACGTCCTGCTCGGCCCCGACGACCGGATCCACGGAGTCGACCACGGCGTCAGCTTCCACGTCGAGGAGAAGCTACGTACGGTGCTCTGGGGCTGGTCCGGGCGGCCGTTGCCCACCGACGTCCTCGAGGTGCTCGACCGTCTCGCCGGTCAGGTCCGTGGTCCGCTCGGCACCGAACTCGCCGAACATCTCACGCTCAGTGAGATCGCCGAGCTGGCGGCGCGCATCGACCGGCTGTGCCGACGCGGCCGTTTTCCCCAGCCGTCCCGGGACTGGCCGGCAGTGCCCTGGCCGCCACTGTGAGCTGAGGTGTTGATCACCCCTGGCTGGCCGTGGCCACGCCCCCCGGCTGGTTAGGCTGACGGTCATGGAGTCTTGGGTGGGGCACGAGGTGCCGCGTTTGCCGGGCAGGAGCAGGGCGCTGAGGTTGTTCGACACGGCCCGGCAGGCTGTGCACCCGACCGAACCGTCGGGCGCGGCGACCATGTACGTCTGCGGTATCACCCCGTACGACGCCACCCACCTGGGCCACGCCGCCACCATGATCACATTCGACCTGGTGCAGCGGATGTGGCGGGACGCCGGGCACGAGGTGCGGTACGTGCAGAACGTCACCGACATCGACGACCCCCTGCTGGAACGCGCCGAGCGGGACGGCGAGGACTGGAAGGTCCTGGCCATGCGCGAGACCGCGCTGTTCCGGGAGGACATGGAGGCGCTGCGGATCATCCCACCGGCACACTACGTCGGTGCCGTCGAGTCGATCCCGGAGATCGCCGAGAAGGTCTCGGAGCTGCTCAAGGACGACGCCGCGTACCGGCTGGACGACGGCACCGGCGACGTCTACTTCGACATCACTGCCGCCCCCCGCTTCGGCTACGAGTCCAACCTGTCCCGCGCCGAGATGCTGGAACTGTTCCCCGAGCGCGGCGGCGACCCGGACCGGGCCGGCAAACGTGACCCCCTCGACCCGCTGCTGTGGCGGGGCGCCCGCGAAGGCGAACCCTCCTGGCCCGGCGGCGAGCTGGGCCAGGGTCGGCCCGGCTGGCACATCGAGTGCACCGTGATCGCCCTGGCGCTGCTCGGCAACACCATCGACGTGCAGGGCGGCGGGAACGACCTGATCTTCCCGCACCACGAGTGTTCCGCCGCGCACGCCGAGCGGCTGACCGGCGCGGCGCCCTTCGCCCGGCACTACGTGCACGCCGGGATGATCGGCCTGGACGGCGAGAAGATGTCCAAGTCGCTGGGCAACCTGGTCTTCGTCTCCCGGCTGCGCGCCGACAAGGTGGACCCGATGGCGGTACGCCTGGCGCTGCTCTCCGGCCACTACCGCGCCGACCGGTCGTGGACCGATGACCTGCTGGCCACCGCGCACCAGCGCCTGGACCGCTGGCGACGGGCCGCCGCCTCCCCCGCCGGCCCGTCCGGGGAGGCCTTCCTGGCTGCCGTACGCGACCGCCTCACCGACGACCTCGACTCGCCCGGCGCCCTGCGCCTCGCCGACGAG
Organism: Verrucosispora sp. ts21; assembly: GCF_002879555.1. Lineage (NCBI taxonomy): Bacteria > Bacillati > Actinomycetota > Actinomycetes > Micromonosporales > Micromonosporaceae > Micromonospora > Verrucosispora sp. ts21. Next base: position 3,933 of record NZ_PNOZ01000128.1, read on the forward strand.
TGGGCCGACCAGACCCTGACGCCCTCGCCGGACATCCCCACCGACCCCACCGCCCCCGCCCTCTTCTCCCGAACCCTCGACGCCCTCCTCGGCATCCGCCTCTGACCCTCCCTCTCGGCCCCTCCTCCCTCCCTCGCGCCTCGCCCTCTCCAGCCCTTTCCCCCCGGGGCCCCTCGTCCCGTCGATCTTGCAGTTTTGGTCGAGGATGTGCGGCTTTTGAGGCTTATGCGGCGACAGGAAGTGCAAGATCGACGGGCGCGGGCGCGGGCGCGGGCGCGGGCGCGGGCGCGGGCGGGGGCGGGGCGTGGGTGGGTTAGCCGAGGATTAGGCCTGGGTCGGGGTGGGGGTCTGGGGTGGGGGCGGGGATCTTGTATTCCTCGGTGAGGGTGGTGACCGGGCCGGGCCAGGTGGCCTGGGCGACCTCGATGGGCTTGCGGTGGGCGTCGTACGCCACGTGCAGCAGGTGCAGCACGGGAGTGTCGGGGCGGATCTGGAGGGTCTCCGCCTCCTCCCGACTGGGCTGGCGGGCGGTGATCGTGTCGGTGGCCGTGGCGTACCGTCGGCCGGTGGCCTCCTCGGCCTCCTGGTAGAGCGGGCGGCCGAAGGCCTCGGCGCGTTCCAGAGTGGTGCCGGCGGTGTCGGCGGGCAGGAACCAGGAGGCGCCCACCTCGACCGGTGAGTCCTCGGTACGGACCAGATGCCGACGGCAGAGCAATTCGGTGCCGTCCGGTACGCCGAACGCGTCCGCCACCTCGGGTGGGGCGGGGGAGCGGCCCACGGAGACGAGTTGTTGCCGGTAGCGGGCGGCCAGATCGGTGTGGTAGCCGCGGAAGCCGCCGTAGCGCCCCCGGGAGAGCCGGTTGAGTCGTCGCCGGGTGCCGCGGACGTACGTGCCGGAGCCGGGTTTGGTGATCAGGACGCCCTCGACGCGCAGCTGGTCGACGGCGCGCTGCACGGTCTGCTTCGCCACGCCGAACATCTCGGCGATGGCCGGGATCGACGGCAGGCGCTCGCCCGGACCCCAGTCGCCGCGCCGGATCTGCGACTTGAGCTGCGCGGCGATCTGCCGGTGCGGGAACTCCGCCGCCCCCGGGTTGATCTGCATCCCGACCTCCTATCAGCTAGGTTCCTAGGATGCCCTACGCGTGGTGATCCGCGCCACCCCGACACTTCCAGCGCATCAGGCGACAGGGGAGAGGTGATCAGAAACAGGCCCCAGGCGATACCGCCTGGGGCCTGCGAGGAATAACGGGGTGACTACCAGGAGCCGGCGGTGGGGCCGGCGGAACCGCCTCGACGGCGGAGGTACTTCTCGAACTCCTGGGCGATCTCGTCCCCGGTCAACGGGGTGATGCCCGCGTCGCCGACCCGTTCCTCCAGCTCACGGACGTACTCGCCGAGTTCGGCGTCCTGCTCGGCGGCGCTGCGCACCCGCTGCTCCCACTCGGCGGCCTCTTCCGCCAGGTCGGCCATCGGCACCGGCAGGTCGACGACCTCCTCGACCCGGTGCAGCAGGGCCAGGGTCGCCTTCGGGCAGGGCGGATTGTTGGCGTAGTGCGGCACGTGCACCCAGAACGAGACCGCGTCGACCTCGGCGCGGGTGCAGGCGTCGTGCAGGACGCCGACGATGCCGGTCGGCCCGTCGTAGCGGGTCGGGGTGAGCTGGTAACGCTTGGCGGCGTCGGCATCGGAGGCGCTGCCGCTGATCGGCAGCGGTCGGGTGTACGGCACGTCGGCCAGCAGCGCGCCGAGCAGCACCACCCGCTCGACCTCAAGACTGTGGCAGATCTCCAGCACCTGCTCGCAGAAGGTGCGCCAACGCATGCTCGGCTCGATGCCACGGATCAGCACCACGTCCCGCTCGGTGCCGGCCGGGCTGGCCACGGTGAACCGGGTGGTCGGCCACTCGACCCGCCGGGTGGCGCCGTCGGACATCGCGATGGTGGGTCGGCTGACCTGGAAGTCGTAGAAGTCCTCCGGGTCGAGTTCGGTGATCGGTCTGGCCTGCCACACCTGTTCCAGGTGTTCGACTGCGGCGGTCGAGGCGTCGGCGGCGTCGTTCCACCCCTCGAAGGCGGCTATGGCCACCGGAGACCGCAGCACCGGCAGCCCGTCGAATTCGGTCACGCCGTCACCTCACCCCGTGCCTCACCGGCGCGACTCGGGCTGGCCCCGGTCGTGCGCCCGTCGTGCATGGTGATGTCGCTGTAGTCCCTCACATTGGTAGCCTACGTGCCTTGTCCGGACCGGGCCCGCCGGCCGCGCCGGATCGCAACCGACACGCCTTACGGATCGGTACCGACACCCCCCGCCGGACGCCGGGGCGGCCGGTTCCCTTCGATCTCAAGTCTGCCGGCGTGACGCCGCAGAGTGGGGCAGCTGTCATCGACGGCACGATGTGGGATGGCACGCTGCGGTAGCCCAGTTCGTGCCGGAGCGGACTAACCTGACAATGTGCGGACTTCGTTGCTCGATGCGTTGGCAGACCGGATCCTCATCACCGACGGGGCGATGGGGACGATGCTCCACGCCGCCGACCTGAGCCTGGACGACTTCGATGGCCTTGAGGGCTGCAACGAGATCCTCAACGTCACCCGACCGGACGTGGTGCGCGGGGTCCACGAGGCGTACCTCGCGGCGGGTGCCGACTGCATCGAGACGAACACCTTCGGTGCCAACCTGCCGAACCTCGCCGAGTACGACATCGCCGACCGGATATGGGAGCTGTCCGAGGCCGGCGCGCGGTTGGCCCGGGAGGCCGCCGACGCGTACGAGACGCCGGAGCGCCCCCGCTGGGTGCTGGGTTCCATCGGCCCGGGCACGAAGCTGCCCACCCTGGGGCACGCCTCCTACGCCAGCCTGCGCGACGCGTACCAGCAGAATGCCGGTGGTCTGATCGCCGGTGGGGCGGACGCGCTGATCATCGAAACCTGCCAGGACCTGCTCCAGGTGAAGGCCGCGGTGATCGGGTCGAAGCGGGCGATGGCCGAGGCGGGCCGGCAGGTGCCGATCATCTGCCACGTGGCTGTCGAAACCACCGGAACGATGCTGCTGGGCAGTGAGATCGGTGCGGCGCTCACCGCGATCGAGCCGCTCGGGATCGACCTGATCGGCCTCAACTGCTCGACCGGCCCGGCCGAGATGGGTGAGCACCTGCGCTACCTGTCCCAGCACTCCACCGTCCCGGTGTCGGTGATGCCCAACGCCGGGCTGCCGGTGCTCACCTCCGACGGGGCGTACTTCCCACTCGAACCGCAGGAGATGGCCGAGGCACTGGAACGCTTCGTCGTCGACTACGGCGTGGCGCTTGTCGGTGGCTGTTGCGGCACCACCCCAGAACACATCCGGGTGCTCGCCGAACGGCTGCGCGACGTCGCGCCGGTGGCCCGTGAGCCGCGTATCGACCCGGGTGTCTCCTCGATCTACCACCACGTGCCGTTCGCGCAGGACGCGAGTGTGCTGATGGTGGGGGAGCGGACCAACGCCAACGGCTCGAAGGCGTTCCGGGAGGCGATGCTCGCCGCTGACTGGCAGGCGTGCGTGGAGATCGCCCGGAGCCAGGCCCGCGACGGCTCGCACCTGCTGGATCTCTGCGTCGACTACGTCGGTCGGGACGGCACCGTCGACATGCGGGAGTTGGCCGGCCGGTTCGCGACTGCCTCCACCCTGCCGATCATGCTCGACTCGACCGAGCCGGCGGTGATCGAGGCCGGGCTGGAGATGCTCGGTGGCCGGTGCGTGGTCAACTCGGTCAACTTCGAGGACGGCGACGGCCCCGACTCCCGGTACGCCCGGGTGATGCCGGTGGTCGCCGAACACGGCGCCGCCGTGGTCGCGCTGCTCATCGACGAGGAGGGCCAGGCGCGTACGGCGGAGTGGAAGGTACGCGTCGCCGAACGTCTCATCGGTGACCTGACCGAGCGGTGGGGGTTGCGCCGCGCCGACATCCTCATCGACGCGCTGACCTTCCCGATCGCCACCGGGCAGGAGGAGACCCGACGCGACGGCATCGAGACCATCGAGGCGATCCGGGAGATCGCTCGCCGCTGGCCCGGGGTCAACTTCACCCTGGGCATCTCGAACGTCTCCTTCGGCCTCAACCCGGCCGCCCGGCAGGTGCTCAACTCGGTCTTCCTGCACGAGTGCGTGCAGGCCGGGCTCACCTCGGCGATCGTGCACGCCAGCAAGATCCTGCCGATGGCGAAGATCCCCGAGCAGCAGCGGGAGATCGCCCTCGACCTGATCTACGACCGGCGTCGTGAGGGCTACGACCCGGTGCAGCGGTTCATCGAGATCTTCGAGGGTGTCGACGCCGCTTCCGCGCGGGCCACCCGGGCCGAGGAGCTTGCCGCCCTGCCGCTCAACGAGCGGCTCAAGCGGCGGATCATCGACGGTGAACGCAACGGCCTGGAGGCCGACCTGGACGCCGCGATGCTCGCCGGCACCGCCCCGCTGGCCATCATCAACGACATCCTGCTCGACGGCATGAAGGTCGTCGGTGAGCTGTTCGGCTCCGGGCAGATGCAGTTGCCGTTCGTGCTCCAGTCCGCCGAGGTGATGAAGACCGCGGTGGCGTACCTCGAACCGCACATGGAGAAGGCCGACGACGGCGGCAAGGGCCGCATCGTGCTCGCCACCGTCAAGGGCGACGTGCACGACATCGGCAAGAACCTGGTCGACATCATCCTGTCCAACAACGGCTACGAGGTGGTGAACATCGGCATCAAGCAGCCGATCTCCGCCATCCTCGACGCCGCCGAGCAGCACCGCGCCGACGCCATCGGCATGTCCGGCCTGCTGGTCAAGAGCACGGTCATCATGAAGGAAAACCTGGCCGAGATGGCCACGCGCGGGGTCGCGGAGCGCTGGCCGGTCCTGCTCGGTGGCGCCGCGCTGACCCGGGCGTACGTCGAGGACGACCTGCGGTCGATGTTCCCCGGCCAGGTGCACTACGCCCGCGACGCCTTCGAGGGACTGTCCCTGATGGACCGGGTGATGACCGCCAAGCGTGGCGGCGCACCGGTCATCGATCCCGAGCGGGAGGCGGCCCTGGCCGCCCGCCGGGCCCGCCGCGAGCGGCAGCGCGCCATGGTCACCGAGTCGCTGCCGGAGCTGACGGACACCTCGGTCCGCTCCGACGTGGCCGCCGACGTGCCGGTGCCGACCGCCCCGTTCTACGGCACCCGGGTGGTCAAGGGGGTGCCGCTGGCCGACTATGCGGCGCTGCTGGACGAGCGGGCCACCTTCATGGGCCAGTGGGGGCTGCGCGGTGCGCGCGGTGGCAAGGGCCCGTCGTACGAGGAACTGGTGGAGACCGAGGGCCGGCCCCGGCTGCGCTACTGGCTGGACCGCCTGATCGCCGACCAGGTGCTGGAGGCGGCCGTGGTGTACGGCTACTTCCCGGCGTACTCCGAGGGCAACGACCTGGTGGTGCTGGACGAGAACGGGCACGCCGAGCGGGCCCGGTTCACCTTCCCCCGGCAGCGGCAGGAACGGCGGCTCTGCCTGGCCGACTTCTTCCGCCCCCGCGGCGAGGAGTTGGACGTGGTCGCGCTGCAACTGGTCACCGTGGGTCAGCCGGTCAGCGAGTACGCGGCCAAGCTGTTCGCCCGCAACGAGTACCGCGACTACCTGGAGGTGCACGGCCTGTCCGTGCAGCTCACCGAGGCCCTCGCCGAGTACTGGCACAAGCGGGTACGCGCCGAGCTGACCCTGCCCGACGGCCGTACGGTCGCCGACGACGACCCGACCGACCTGGCCGGCCTGCTGCGCACCGACTACCGGGGCTGCCGGTACGCGTTCGGCTACCCGGCCTGCCCCGACCTGGAG
>NZ_PNOZ01000129.1:0-9748 GCF_002879555.1 Verrucosispora sp. ts21
GGTGGGGTCAGCGGGAGTCGAGGAGGGGTTGGGTGGGGGTCCAGGGTGGGGCGCCGGTGGCGTCGTGGCGGCGGCGGGCGATGGCGGAGAGGGCTTCCAGGACTATGCGGTTGCCCAGGTAGGCGGTGATGTCGGCGTGGTCGTACGGTGGGGCGACCTCGACCACGTCGACTCCGACGATCGGGAGTTCGTAGCAGGCCCGGCGGACCGCGTCGAGCAGTTGGCGGGAGGTGAAGCCGCCCGGCTCGGGGGTGCCGGTGCCGGGTGCCATGCCGGGGTCGACCACGTCCACGTCGACGGAGAGGAAGACACCTTCGCACTCGTCGGTGGCGATGCCGAACGCCTCGGACAGGCAGTCGTCCAGGCCTCGGGCCACGATCTCGGTCATCTCGTACGAGCGCATCCGCTGCTCGGCCATCCACCGCAGCGTCTCCGGGCCCGGCCAGTAGCCGCGCAGTCCGATCTGGAGGAAGCGGTCGCCGCGTACCGCACCGGATTCGATGAGTCGACGCATCGGTTGGCCGTGCCCGTGCAGGGAACCGAACTCGATGTCCCCGGTGTCGGCGTGCGCGTCGAAGTGCAGCAGCGACACCCGGCCGAGCCCGTGGTGGCGGGCGACGCCGGTGGCGTCGGGCAGGGCGATGGAGTGGTCGCCGCCGAGGATCACCGGGATCGCGCCGGCCGAGGTCACCGCGTACACGGCGGTTTCCAGGGCGGCCAGGGAGCGTTCGATGTCGCCGGAGAACATCTCCACGTCACCGGCGTCGTACACGCACAGGTCCTTGAGGGCGTCGACGCGCAGGGCCAGGGAGGGGCGGGAGCCGTCGTGCGGCAGATAGCAGGCCTGGCGGATGGCCGACGGGCCGAACCGGGTGCCGGGGCGGTGGGAGGTGCCGCCGTCAAAGGGCGCGCCGATGATGACCACGTCGGCGTCGGCGTACGTCACCGGTTCCTCGATGGTGCAGGGTGGCACGCCGAGGAAGGTCACGTCGGGGCCGAACATCGGGCCGTAGCGGGTCATCGTTCCTCCATGCCCCAGGGTGAGCCGTAATCGGTGAGCAGGTCGAGGAAGGGTTTCGGGGGCAACGCCTCGGGGCCGAGCACGCCGACACCCGACCAGACGCCCCCGGCCAGCAGTTCCAGGGCGACGACCGGGTTGATGGCGGTCTGCCAGACCACCGCCTGGTGGCCGTACTCGCGCATCGACCACTCGTTGTCGACCACGTGGTAGAGGTACACCTCGCGGGGGCGGCCGTCGACGCCGGTGCCGCGTACCCAGGTGCCGGCGCAGGTCCTGCCGCGCATCCGGTCGCCGAGGGTGGCCGGGTCGGGCAGGCAGGCGGCCACCACGTCGCGCGGCGACACCGACACCCCGCCCACCTGTACCGGCGACGTCGCGGAAAGGCCGAGCTTGTGCAGCGTCTTGAGCACCTCGATGAACTCGTCGCCGAGGCCGTACTTGAAGGTGACCCGCTTCGCCGGCACCCAGCGCGGGATCAGCAGCACCTCCTCGTGTTCCACGTTGACGCACTCGACCGGCCCGATGCCCGCGGGGAAGTGGAACACCTCGGGCTCGCTGAACGGCTCGGTGGTGAACCAGCCCCGTCCGTCCTCCCAGATCACCGGCGGGTTGAGGCACTCCTCGATGGTGGTCCAGATCGAGAATGACGGCGCGAAGTCGTAGCCGTCGACTGTCAGGTTCGCTCCGTCGCGTACCCCGATCTCGTCGATGTCGGCGAAGAGTTCGTCGGCGGCGTAGCGGGCGAAGACGTCGGACAGGCCCGGTTCCACGCCGATGCCGCCCAGCGCCAGCCGGCCCGCGTCGGCCCAGCGCTGCGCGACCGCGAACTGCTCGTCGCCGAGCTTGACGCCGGTTTCCTGGTAGGGCCGGATCGGGTGCGGCTTCGACAGCGACATCGCCATGTCCAGGTAGTCGGCGCCGGCCGCGTACGCCCCCTCGAAGATCGGCATGACGAACCGCGGGTCGACCGCGTTGAGCACGTGGGTGATCCGATGTTCGCGGCAGGCCGCCGCGACCGCCTCGGCGGAGCCGGCGTCAAGCGTCGTGGCGACGAAGCGGGCGTCGCGGCCGGCGACCGCCCGCGCCGCGCGGGCGGGGTCGTAGTCGGCGACCACAATGGCCTCGAAGAAGGCGCGCCGCGCCGCGATGGCGACCACGGCGGCACCGACCCCACCAGCGCCGACAAGCAGGACACGCATCAGGAATCAAACCCCAGACCAAACCGATCGAGCGTACGGAGCCAGAGGTTGCGCCGCCCTTCATGCGCATCGGCGCGGGCCATGGACCAGCGGGTGAGCCCGATGCCGACCGCGCGGGCCGGTTCGGGTGGAAACGGCATCGGCTTGTCCCGCACCAGGGCGAGCCGGGTCAGCGGGGTGTCCGCCCCGGCGACCAGGTCGAGCAGCACGCGGGCACCGAACCGGGTCGCCCCGACCCCCAGCCCGGTGTAGCCGCCCGCGTACGCCAGTCGCCCGTCGTACGCGGTGCCGAAGAACGCGCAGAACCGGGTGCAGGTGTCGATCACCCCGCCCCACCGGTGACTGAACCGCACGTCGGCCAGTTGCGGAAAGGTGGTGAAGAAGTGCGTGGCCAGGGCGGTGAAGGTGGCGTCGCGCTGTTCCAGGGCGGGGGCCATCCGGTTGCCGTAGTGGTAGACCGCGTCGTAGCCGCCGAACAGGATCCGACCGTCGCCGGTGATCCGGTAGTAGTGGAACTGGTTGCCGGTGTCCGCCAACCCCTGCCGGTTGCGCCAGCCGATGGCGTCGCGCTGCGCGGGCGTCAACGGTTCGGTCATCAGCGCGTAGTCGTACACCGGCACCACCCAGGCGCGCAGTCGACGCAGCAGCGGCGGGAACGCGTTGGTGGCCAGCACCACCCGGTCGGCGCATACCGCCCCGGGCACGTCGTCGGCGCCTGTGGTCTCGGCGAGCAGCGCCGCACCGGCCCGGCGCAGCCCGGTCACCCGGGTGTGCTCGTGGATGCGTACACCGAGGTCGAGGCAGGCCCGCCGCAGCCCCCAGGCCAGTCGCGCCGGGTCGAGCATCGCCACCCGGTCGCGGTCCCACAATCCGCCGAGGTACGTCGGTGAGTCCACCTCGGCCCGTACCTCGTCGGCGTCGAGCAGGCTGACGTCGTGGCCGTACCGGCGGGCCAGCGCGACGTCCTCGGCCAACCCGTCGAGCTGGTACGGCTCGACCGCCACCGCCAACTCGCCGGTGCGTTCGAAGTCGCAGTCGATGCCGTACGCGGCAACGGTCGCCGCGATGGCGTCCAGGTTCTCCCGGCCGAGCCGCTCCAACTCGTCGATCTCGTCGGGGAAGCGTTGCACCCCGTTGGCCAGCCCGTGGGTCAGCGAGGCGGCGCAGAACCCGCCGTTGCGTCCGGAGGCCGCCCAGCCGCAGGTGCCCGCCTCCACCAGCAGCACGTCCCGTCCCGGGTCGGCCTGCTTGGCCAGCAGGGCGGCCCACAACCCGCCGTACCCGCCACCGATCACCAGCAGGTCGGCGCTGGTCGGCCCGGCCAGCGGCGGGACCGGATCGGGGCGTTCCGGCCGGTCGAGCCAGTACGGTGCGCGTACCGCGTCGGTGAGGGCCCGGCCGGGCGGCGGCAGGTTCATGACCGGCTGGCCGCCCGGGGTGCCGGTACGGCCGCCGTGATCGCCGACCGGCGGGCCCGCCGCCCCCGCAGCATGGTGGCCAGCACCAGCAGCAACGCGATCGCGAACATGGCCGTACCGATGACGTTCACCTGCGGTGGGATGCCCCGCTGGGCGGCACCCCAGACGTACATCGGGAACGTGACGGTGGTGCCGGAGTTGAAGTTCGTGATGATGAAGTCGTCGAAGCTCAACGAGAAGGCCAGCAGGGCGGCGGCGACGATGCCGGGCAGCACCAGCGGCAGGGTGATCCGGCGGAACGTCTGCCACTCGCTGGCGTACAGGTCCATCGCGGCCTCCTCCAGCCGCCGGTCCATCCCGGCCAGCCGCGCCTTGACCGTCACCACCACGAACGACAGGCAGAACATGACGTGCGCGATGACGATGGTCCAGAAGCCCAGCGGCACCCCACCGGCGACGAACAGGGCGAGCAGCGAGGTGCCCATCACCAGTTCCGGGGTGGCCATCGGCAGGAAGATCAGCACGTTGAGCCCGGAGCGGCCCCGGAACCGGTGTCGGACCAGCGCGAACGCCATAAGCGTGCCGAGCGCGGTGGCGGCCACGGTGGCGAGGAAGCCGATCTGCGCGCTGCGCAGCACCGCGTCGCACATGTCGGAGGTGGCGCACGGGTTACGCCAGTTGTCGAGGGTGAACTCGTTGAAGTCGTACGACAGCCGGCTCGACGGGCGGTTGAACGACAGCGCGGCGACCACGGCGATCGGCAGGAACAGGTAGCCGAGCACCAGCAGCGCGACCCCCATCACCCAGTGCTGGGCAAGCCATCGGGACACGCGGCTCATAGGACATCCTCCGTACCGGCCCGGCGCAGGTAGACGAAGACCACCGCGAGGATCGCCGACATCAGCAGGAACGACAGGGCCGCGCCCTGCGGGTAGTCCAGCCGGACCAGGAAGGCCGAGTCGATGACGTTGCCGATCATGTACTGGTTCGGGGTGCCCAGCAGTTCGGCGTTGATGTAGTCACCTGTCGCCGGGATGAAGAACAGCAGGGTGCCGGCGATCAGACCGGGCATCGACAGCGGCAGGGTGACTCGGCGGAAGGTCTTCAGCGGGCTGGCGTACAGGTCGCTGGCGGCCTCCAGCAGCCGGTAGTCGAGCCGCTCCAGGCTCGCGTACAGCGGCAGCACCAGAAACGGCAGGAAGTTGTACGTCAGGCCGAGCACCACGGCGATCGGGGTGGCCAGCAGCCGCCCGTCCGGGCCGAGCAGGTGCACGTCGCGCAGCAGTCCGACAAGCCAGCCGTTGTCCGACAGGATGGTCTTCCAGGCCAGCGTGCGCACCAGGAAGCTGGTGAACATGGGGGCCACCACGCAGACCAGCAGCAGGTTCTTCCAGCGGCCGGCCTTCTGCGCGATCGCGTACGCCAGCGGGTAGCCCATCAGCAGCGCCAGCACCAGCGCCATGCCGGCGTACAGGAACGACCGGCTGAACTGCGGCCAGTACTGCTGCAGCGCGGTCGGATAGTTGCCGAACGCCCAGGTCAGCGCGTACCCGGTGGAGAGTGAGCCCTCCGGGTCGTAGAGGCTGGCCGAGGCGAGCTGCACGAGCGGCACGGCGAAGAACAGCAGCAGCCAGGCCGCGCCGGGCAACAACAGCAGGTACGGCAGGAACCGGTACCGCGCCGATCGGGCAGTCTGCGGCGGCGACGCCGGCTGCCCGGATCCGGCGGGTACGTGCGCCAGGATGCTCATGAGGAAGCGCCCACCGGCTGGTCGAGCACCGGTGTGGTGCGGTCGTCCTCGTCGGCGCGACGGCCGAGCAGGAAGGCGTGCCGGGGATCCCAGTACGCCACGGCCCGCTCCCCGACGGCGAAGCGCTGCTGCGTCCCGCTGTTGGCGACGAAGACGCTCAGCTCGGTGCCCCAACTGGTGCGCAGCAGATACTGGGTGCTCACCCCGACGTACGAGGCGTCGGAGATGGTCCCTTCGAGATGCTGACTGCCGGCGGGCACCTGCACGGCGGCACCGGCCAGGTGCAGCTTCTCCGGGCGTACGCCGAGGTAGACCGGGCCTTCGTCGGCGCGGGCCCGGGCCGACGGCACCGAGAACCGCGCCCCCCGCGCGGTGACCAGGGTGTCGTCGCCGTTGCTGCCGGAGACCTCACCGGCGATCAGGTTGGACTGGCCGAGGAAGTTGGCCACGAAGGCGGTGGCCGGGAACTCGTAGATGTCGGCTGGTGCGCCGAGTTGCTCGATCCGTCCGGCGTTCATCACCGCGACCGTGTCGGCCATCGTCATGGCCTCCTCCTGGTCGTGGGTGACGTGCACGAAGGTGATGCCGACCTCGGTCTGGATCCGCTTGAGTTCGATCTGCATCTGGCGACGCAGTTTGAGGTCCAGCGCGCCCAGCGGCTCGTCGAGCAGCAGCACCTGCGGGTGGTTGATCAGCGCCCGGGCCAACGCGACCCGCTGCTGCTGCCCGCCGGAGAGCTGGGTCGGTCGGCGTCGCTCGTACCCGTCGAGTTGCACGAGCGACAGCATCTCGCGCACCTGGCTGTCCACCGACCGGATGCCGCGTCGCCGCAGCCCGAAGGCCACGTTCTCGAAGATGTCCAGGTGCGGGAAGAGGGCGTAGCTCTGGAACACCGTGTTGACCGGCCGTTTGTACGGGCGCAGCCCGGCGATGTCCCGGTCACCGAGCAGCACCTGCCCGCTGGTCGGCTCCTCCAGCCCGGCGATCATCCGCAACGTGGTCGTCTTGCCGCAGCCGGAGGCGCCGAGCAGGGCGAAGAACGAGCCCTGGGCGATGGTCAGGCTGAGATCGTCGACGGCGGTGAACGGGCCGAACGTCTTGGTGAGGTTGGCCAGGCGCAGGTCGCCCGCCGGTGTCTCCTGCGCCATCGTCACGCTCCGATAACCTGCTGGAACTTGGTCTCGTACTCGCGCTCCTGCTTCTCGTCCAACGCCATGAAGACCCGCGCCTTGGAGAGGATGGCCTCGTCGGGGAAGATCAGCGGGTTCGAGGCCAGCTCCGGGTCGATCTTCTCCATCTCCGCCTGCGCGCCCTGTACCGGGCAGATGTAGTTGACGTAGGCGGCGAGTTGGGCGGCGACCGCAGGGTCGTAGTAGTAGTTGATCAGCGCTTCGGCGTTCGCCTTGTGGGTCGCCTTGTTCGGCACGAGCATGTTGTCCGACCAGAGCATCACCCCGGACTCGGGCACCACGAACTTGATCTGCTCGTCGTCGAAGCCGAGTTGGATGATGTCACCGGACCAGCCGATGCACGCCGCGATGTCCCCCTTGGCCAGGTCGGGCGCGTAGTCGTTGCCGGTGAACCGGCGGATGTGCCCGGAGTCGACGGCCCGCTTGAGCTTGTTGAGCGCGTCGTCGAACTGGCTGCTGGTGAAGTCGGACGGGTTGTGCCCGTTGGACATCAACAGCAGCCCCATGGTGTCACGCATTTCGGTCAACGCGGTCACCTTGCCCTTGAGATCCGGGCGGGTGAGCAGTTCGTCGAGCGTACGGAGTTCGCCGGTGACCCGGCCGTTGTAGGCCAGCCCGGCCAGACCGGACTGCCACGGTACGGCGAGGTGGTTGTCCACGTCGAAGGGGCGGTTGCGCAGCGACGGCAGCAGGTTCGCCTCGACGTTCGGCAGGTTCGCCTTGTCCAGCTTCTGGATCCAGCCCAGCCGGATCATCCGGGCGGCCATCCAGTCGGTGAGCACCATGATGTCCCGCCCGGTGCCCTGGCACGCCGCAAGCTGGTTCTGCACCTTGCCGAAGAACTCGTTGTTGTCGTTGACGTCCTCGGTGTAGGCCACCTGAATGCCGGTCTTGCTGACGAATCCGTCCAACGAGGGTCGCTTGGCGTTGTCGTCGTCGTCGACGTCCATGTACTGCGGCCAGTTGGAGAAGGCGAGCTTCTTCTCCGTACCGGAAAGGTCCTCGCTGACGCAGCCGGCCTCGGTCTGTTGGGCGGCCGGGGTGCCACAGCCGGCGAGGGAGCCACCCGCAGCGAGCAGCGCAGCCGAACCGAGGGTGCCGGTGAGCAGACCACGCCGGGTGAGGGGCCGGAAGGCACTACGCATGTGACGACTCCTATTGATCGGTCGGCGGCGGGACGGGGGGTGGCGCGCCGACGGGAGGATCAATGGCGATGGACGACTGATCCTGACATGAGGAACCCTCTCGTACAAGGGATTCCGTTGCCGCATTAGCTTCCGACGACGAATTACGCCAAACTCACCGATGGCATTAGGCTCAGCCCGGTGACGGACATGGGGAGCGGTCGATGACGAACCGGCAGCACGACAACGGCAACGGCAACGGGGGCCGCCGGGTCAGTGTGCGCGAGGGCGCGAGCCACGCCCTGCTCGACGACGTGGCCAAGCAGATCATCGAACAGTTGCAGCAGGACGGACGCCGACCGTACGCCACCATCGGCAAGGCGGTCGGGCTCTCCGAGGCAGCCGTACGCCAGCGGGTGCAGCGCCTGCTCGACGCCGGGGTGATGCAGATCGTCGCGGTGACCGACCCGCTCCAACTCGGCTTCCCCCGACAAGCCATGATCGGTCTTCGTACCGACGGTGACCTGGAGTCGGTCGCCGACCGGATCGCCGAGTTCGACGAGGTCGACTACGTGGTGATCACCGCCGGCTCGTTCGACCTGCTGGCCGAGGTGGTCTGTCGCAACGACGAGCACCTGCTGGAGATCCTGCAACGCCTGCGCGCCGTCACCGGCGTCGTCTCCACCGAGGCGTTCGTCTACCTCAAGCTCCGCAAGCAGACCTACACCTGGGGCACCGCCTGACCCACCCGCCCTGCCCGCTTCGACCCGGCCCGCCTGCCCTGCCCGCCTCGGCCCGGCCGGGCTGGGCCGGGCTGGCCCGCCAACCGGCTTGTGCTTGATCGACTCCGTTTCGCCGTAACGGCGGGGTCGACGCCGCCCTGATACCGCCGTTACGGCGAAAAGGAGTCGATCAGCCAGCCCGACGTGGCGAACCGCGACAGTCAGCGGCCGGGTCGGCGCCCGGTGGCGGCGACGAAGGCGCGCCAGGCGTCAGGAGCGAAGGTCAGCACGCCGCCGGCCCGGTCCTTGCTGTCGCGTACCAGAATCCGGCCGGGCAGGTTGTCGGCCACCTCGACACAGTTGCCGCCGTTGTTGCTGCTGCGGGTGGCGGTGCGCCAACGGGCGCCGGTCATCTCCATGTCGTCGCCACTTCCCTGATCAGCTCGATGGACTGGCGACGGGGCAGCGCCTCACCGGTGACGCTCTCCCATCTCGCGCTCAGGCTAGCAAGGTCGGCACGCTCGGTCACCACCTGACCGCGCAGCTGATTGTCCAGATAGGCCGCCTCGCCGCCGTCCGGTGTGCGGGCCAGCACGAACGGCCCGGCCAGCCCGGTGTGCCACGGGTTCTCCGCCGGAATCACCCGTACCTGCACATGCTCCCGCTCGCTAAACTCCGCCAGGTGGCCGAGTTGCCCGGCCATCACCGCCCGATCGCCGCCCACCTGCCGACGCAGCACCACCTCGTCGATCACCGCCACCAGTTGAAGCGGACTCTCCCGCTCCAACACCCGCTGCCGCGCCATCCGCCCCGCAACGATCTCCTCGACCTCCGTCGGCGACATCAGGCCGCCGGTGGCCAGCACCCCCGGGCGTACGCCTCGGTCTGCAGCAACCCCGGCACCAACAGCGGCTCATATGATCGGAGTGAGCTGGCCTTCTGCTCCAGTTCCGCCCACTCCCGGAACCACGGCAGATCGCGGCGGCGAAACGGCTCGGGCCACAGCTCCTCGGCCTGCCGCCCGAGCACCGTGGCCACCGCGACCCTGGTCCGAGGATGCGGAACCCGCCCGTCCGCGATCCACCGACCCGCCGTCTTCGGGTCGACGCCAACCTTCCCGGCCAACGACTCAGCCGTCTCCCCCTTGTTCGCCATCGCCAGCCGCAGCACCTCGTTCACTTCCCGACCTCCACCCCGCCCATGACGTTGCGCAGCACGCTAGCCACCCTGCGTGGCCCTGTCCGCCCGCTCCCGGCGTGTCGCGTAAGGACTGTTTCGCACACTTCAAACGTCCCCGAAACGCCCCCCAATCGCCCCCGACATG